>JANJUA010000085.1 GCA_024710825.1 Solirubrobacteraceae bacterium | reverse complement strand
GCGCGCGGCCGTCTGCCTCGGCCTCGGAGCGCGCGTCGGCGCCCCTGTCCCTGCCTTCCCCGCGGGCCGGTGCGCCGACCGCGGCGCCGTCGCCGCGGCGGCCGGCCGACGGTCTGAGCGGATGCCCGAGCCCCTCGCCATGCTGCGCAACGTCGACCTCGCCCTGCTCGCGGTCGCGCTCCCCGTCTTCGTGCTCGCCGACTGGCCGATCGCCGGCTGGGCCGGCGCCGTGTTCGTGTGGCTCGCCTGGCGCTTCATCGCGCAGTGGAGCGAGCGCAAGGCTCAGGCGTCCGGCGACATCAAGAAGATGGCGAGCATCATGACCGCGTCCATGATCGGGCGCGGTTGGCTGCTGGCCCTTACGCTTCTGGCCATCGGCCTCGGCATCAGCGATCAGGCTGGGCTGGCGGCCGGTGTCCTGCTCCTCGTGACCTTCACCGTGTCCTTCACGGCGAACCTCCTTCTCCGCCCCTTCGACACCCCCCACCAACCGACCACGTGAACAAGCGCGCAATCATCGCCATCGGGATCCTCGTGCCTCTGGTCCTGCTGGTCGTCCTCGGTGTCGCCTTCGGCTCCGAGGGCCAGAACAACAGCTTCAAGCCCCAGGACGAGTTCCGGCTCTCCGACTGGATCTCGATCCACCTCGGCGCGCTGAACATGTCGATCAACAAGGCGGTCGTCTACCTGCTGCTCGCCGCCGGGCTGACCGTCGCCTCGATGCTCTACATCGCCAACCGCATGCAGGCGCGTCCCAATCGGACGCAGACCGCGGTGGAGAGCGCATACCAGTTCATGCGCAACAACATCGCCGGCGGCAACATGGAGACCTGGATGGCGAAGAAGTGGTTCCCGTTCGTGGGGACCATCTTCCTGTTCATCTTCTGGTCGAACATGATCGGCTACATCCCGCTGCCGTTGAACGATCACGGCAAGGTCGACATCTTCGGGATCGATGTGCCGTCGTTCGGCCTCTACGCGGCGACCGCCAACATCTCGGTCCCGCTCGCCCTGACGCTGGTCGTGTGGGTCAGCTACCACATCGAGGGCGTCCGCGCCAAGGGCCCGATCGGGTACCTGAAGAGCTGGGTGCCGGCCGGCGTCGAGGGCCCCGCCGTCGCTCCCATCTTCCTCATCGAGGTGATCTCGCACTTCGTGCGCATCATCTCCCTCAGCGTCCGGCTCTTCGCCAACATCCTGGCGGGCCACCTGCTGATCCTGTTCATGGGCGGCGGGCTGGTCGTCCTGCTCGGGCTGGCGGCGCTCGGCGTGGTCACGCTGCCGATCGCCGTCGCCTTCTTCCTCTTCGAGATCGGCCTGATCGCGACGCTTCAGGCCTTCATCTTCGCCACCCTCACCGCGATCTACCTCGGCGGCGCCGTCGCCGAGGAGCACTAAAGGAGCAACGCACCACATGCTTGAGACCCTCTCGATCCTCGCCCAGGCGGACGCGGAGGCGACGTCCAAGGGCCTGCGCGCCATCGCACTCGGCGTGGGCGCCGGTCTTGGCACCGTCGGCCCGGGCATCGGCGTCGGCTACATCTTCGGCAAGGTCATCGAGTCCGTGACCCGCCAGCCCGAGATGCGCGACGAGATCACCTCGATCCAGTGGCTGGGCTTCGCGCTCACCGAGGCGATCGTCTTCTACGCGTTCATCTTCGGCCTGATCGCCTTCTTCCTCTCGGCGTAGCGCATGCCGCTGCTCTTCGCCACCGAGGCCGCCGAGGAGGGCGGGGGCAACTTCCTCGTCACGCCGAACGTCGGCATCATGCTGTGGACGCTGATCGCGTTCGGCTTCACCCTGCTCATCCTCTGGAAGCTCGCCTTCCCGAGGATCGGCGAGGCCCTCGACAAGCGCCAGCGCGCCATCGAAGAGGCGATCGACGCCTCCGAGCGCACGAAGGCCGAGGCCGACGAGCTGCTGGCCGAGTACCGCGAGCGCCTCAAGGAGGCGCGCGTGCAGGCCGAGGAGATCGTCGCTCGCGCCCGCAAGGCGGCGGAGGTCCACGAGCGCGAGTCGCTCGAGTCCGCCCGCCAGTCGCGGGAGGAGCTCATGCAGCAGACCCGCCGCGACATCGAGGCCGAGACGCGGCGCGCGATCCAGGAGATCCGCGCCGAGGTCGCCGACCTCACGGTGCTGGCCGCCGAGAAGGTCACGCGCAAGACGCTGACCGAGGCCGACCAGCGTCGGCTCGTCGACGAGGCGCTCGCCGAGCTCGACTTCTCCAGCCTGACCCGCGAAGGGGCCTGATGGAGGAGATCGCCCAGGTCTACGCGCGTGCGTTGTTCCAGGTCGCCGCCGAGCGCGACGACCTGGACGGCGTGCGCGAGCAGATCGGTCAGTTCGCCGACGCGCTCGACTCCGATCGCGGCCTGCAGACGTTCTTCTTCTCCCCCTACTTCTCCACGGAGGAGAAGAAGGACGGCCTGCACAAGGCCGTCGAAGGCGCCGACGACGCCGTCATGAACTTCCTCGAGCTGCTTGTCGAGAAGCACCGCATGCCCGCCATCTTCCGCATCCGCCGCGAGTACGACGCGATGTGGCGGGAAGAGAACAAGATGTTGCCCGTGCAGCTGACCAGCGCGATCGCGCTCGACGACGCCACCGTCGCGAGCCTCGGTCGCACGATCGGCGAGCGCACCGGGCGCAAGGTGGACGTCTCCGCGCAGGTGGAGCCCGACATCCTCGGCGGCATCGTCCTGCGGGTGGGGAACTCGATCCTCGACGCCTCCGTCCGCAACCGCCTCGAACAACTGAGAAAGCAAGTCGCCAGGAGCTGACACCCCAGTGCAGATCAAGCCCGACGAGATCACCTCCATACTGAAGAGCCGCATCGAGGGCCTCGACGCCGGTCAGGCCGAGCTGACCGAGGTCGGCACGGTGCTGTCGGTCGCCGACGGCATCGCGCGCGTCCACGGGCTCGAGAACTGCATGAGCTTCGAGATGCTCGAGCTCCCGCACGACGTCACCGGCCTCGCGCAGAACCTCGAGTCCGACAACGTCGGCGTCGTGCTGTTCGGCGACTGGCAGACGATCGTCGAGGGCGACACGGTCAAGCGGACCGGTCGCCTCCTCGAGATCCCGGTCGGCGAGGGCCTGCTCGGCCGCATCGTCGACCCGCTCGGCAACCCGCTCGACGGCAAGGGCCCGATCGAGTCCAGCGAGGTGCGCCCCGCCGAGTTCAAGGCGCCGGGCGTCGTCCAGCGCCAGTCCGTCAACGAGCCGCTGCAGACCGGCCTGAAGGCCATCGACTCGATGATCCCGATCGGCCGCGGCCAGCGCGAGCTGATCATCGGCGACCGTCAGACCGGCAAGACGGCGATCGCGATCGACACGATCATCAACAACAAGGACACGGGCGTCGTGTCCGTGTACGTGGCGATCGGCCAGCGCATGGCGACCGTGGTCGGCATTGCCGAGACGCTCGCCGAGGCGGGCGCCCTGGAGAACACGATCATCGTGGCCGCAGCCGCCGACGAGGCGGCGCCGATCAAGTTCATGGCCCCGTACGCGGGCTGCGCGATGGCGGAGTACTTCCTCTACAAGGGCGGCCACGCCCTGTGCGTGTACGACGACCTCACCAAGCACGCGTACGCGTACCGCCAGATGTCGCTGCTGCTGCGCCGCCCGCCGGGCCGCGAGGCGTACCCGGGCGACGTGTTCTACCTGCACAGCCGCCTGCTGGAGCGGGCGGTCAAGCTCAACGACGACCTCGGCGGCGGCTCGATCACCGCGCTGCCGAGCATCGAGACGCAGGCCGGCGACGTGTCGGCCTACATCCCGACGAACGTCATCTCGATCACCGACGGCCAGATCTTCCTCGAGCCGAAGCTGTTCTTCTCGGGCGTGCGCCCGGCGATCAACGTCGGCATCTCGGTGTCGCGCGTCGGCAGCAACGCGCAGATCAAGCCGATGAAGAAGGTCGCCGGCCGCCTCAAGCTGGACCTCTCGCAGTTCCGCGACCTCGAGGCGTTCGCGCAGTTCGGCTCCGACCTCGACGCGGACACGCAGAAGACGCTGGCCCGCGGCCAGCGCCTCGTGCGCACGCTGAACCAGGGCGAGCGCGAGCCGCTGCCGGTGGAGGAGCAGGTCGTCCAGATCTACGCCGCCACCAACGGCTACGTGGACCGCGTCAACGTCGAGCGCGTGCCGGAGTTCCTCGACGGGCTCTCGCAGCGGTTCCGCGCCGAGCAGTCCGACCTGCTGGCGAAGATCGCGGCGGGCGACTGGGAGGACGCGACGGTCGAGGCCGTCGAGTCGGCGATCAAGGAGTTCGCCGACGACTTCGGCTACGACCTCGACGAGGAGGGCCATGCGGTCGAGGCCGGCGACTCCGAGCGGGTCGCTCGCCGCGACGAGCCCACCGGCGACGCCGAGACGAGCGAGGAGCGGGCCGAAGAGGCCGCTGTCGCCTGATGGCCCAGCGCGACGTCAAGAACCGGATCGCCTCGGTGAAGAACATCGAGAAGATCACGCGCGCCATGGAGATGGTCGCGGCGGCGCGCCTGCGTCGGGCGGAGCAGCGCATCGCGGCGCTGCGGCCCTACGCGGGCGCGATCCGGCGGATGACGCGGCAGGCGGCGGAGGCGGCGGAGAACATCCCGAGCCTCCCGATCCTGTCCGAGCACGAGTCGGAGCGCACGATCGCGATCGTGCTCGTCACCCGCGACCGCGGGCTGGCGGGCGCGTTCAACTCCCAGATCCTGCGCGCGGGCCTGCGGGCGGGCGCCGAGCACGAGGAGCAGGGCCGCTCGGTCGTCTACTACGCGGCGGGTCGGCGCGGCGTCTCGACGCTGCGCTTCCGCAAGAAGGACCCGGTGGGCGAGTACGTCGGGTTCACGGACCGTCCCGCGTACGCCAACGCGCGCGACATCGCCGACGACGTGATGACCGCGTACGTGGACGGCCAGGTCGACCGGGTGGAGATCTTCTACAACGGCTACGTCTCCGCGCTCACGCAGGAGGTGCGCCGGGAGACGCTCCTGCCGCTGCAGCAGGCCACGATCCTCGAGGCGTCCGAGGGCGACGACGAGGACACCGGCCATCACGCGCTGGTCGAGTACGAGCCGGATCCGGAGGAGATCCTCCGGCGGCTGGTCCCCGACTACGTGGAGATCTCGATCTTCCGCGCCCTGCTCGAGTCGACGGCCTCCGAGCACGGGGCCCGCATGACCGCGATGCGCAACGCGTCGGAGAACGCCGGCGAGCTCATCGAAGACCTCACCCTGGAGATGAACCGCGCGCGCCAGGCGGAGATCACCCAGGAGATCATGGAAGTCGTCGCGGGCGCAGAGTCGCTCACGTAACAGGAGAAATTTTGGCAACCGACACCGCCACCCAGCAGAACACCGGCCAGATCGAGGAGATCCAGGGCGTCGTCATCGAGGCCGTCTTCCCCGACAAGCTGCCGCACATCAACAACGCGCTGCACATCCGCCGCTCCGACTCCAACCGCGAGGAGGAGGCCGCGGGCGTGTCCCCCGGCGGCGGGGAGGAGGTCCTCGTCTGCGAGGTGCAGCAGCACCTGGGCGACGACCGCGTCCGCGCGGTGGCGATGGACACCACCGACGGCCTCTCGCGGGGCACCAAGGTCGTCGACACCGGCGGCCCGATCACGGTCCCCGTGGGCCGCGCGACGCTCGGCCGCATCTTCAACCTGCTCGGCGACACGATCGACCTCGGCGAGGAGCTGAAGGTCGAGGAGCGTTGGCCGATCCACCGCGACGCGCCGAACGTCGAGAACCTGACCCCGACGACGGAGATGTTCGAGACGGGCATCAAGGTCGTCGACCTCCTCGCGCCGTATGCCAAGGGCGGCAAGGTCGGCCTGTTCGGCGGCGCGGGCGTCGGCAAGACGGTCC
Source organism: Solirubrobacteraceae bacterium (assembly GCA_024710825.1). Lineage (GTDB taxonomy): Bacteria > Actinomycetota > Thermoleophilia > Solirubrobacterales > Solirubrobacteraceae > Capillimicrobium. Next base: position 2,603 of record JANJUA010000085.1, on the reverse strand, counting down.
TCATCCAGGAGCTCATCAACAACCTCGCGCAGGAGCACGGCGGCCTGTCGGCCTTCTGCGGCGTGGGCGAGCGCTCCCGTGAGGGCAACGACCTCTGGCAGGAGATGACCGAGTCGGGCGTCATCGACAAGACGATGCTCGTCTTCGGCCAGATGAACGAGCCTCCGGGCGCGCGCATGCGCGTCGCCCTGTCCGGGCTGACGATGGCGGAGTACTTCCGCGACGTCGAGGGCCAGGACGTGCTGCTGTTCATCGACAACATCTTCCGGTTCGTCCAGGCCGGCTCCGAGGTGTCCGCGCTGCTCGGCCGCATGCCGTCGCAGGTGGGCTACCAGCCCACGCTGGAGACCGAGATGGGCCAGCTCCAGGAGCGGATCACGTCGACCCGCCAGGGCTCGGTCACCTCGGTGCAGGCGATCTACGTGCCGGCGGACGACCTCACCGACCCGGCGCCCGCGTCGGTGTTCGCGCACCTCAACGCCACGACGGTGCTGTCGCGGGCGATCTCCGAGAAGGGGATCTACCCGGCGGTGGACCCGCTGGACTCGACCTCGACGATCCTCAAGGCGGAGATCCTCGGCGAGGAGCACTTCAGCACGGCGAACCAGGTCAAGGAGATCCTGCAGCGCTACAAGGAGCTCCAGGACATCATCGCGATCCTCGGCATCGACGAGCTCTCCGACGAGGACAAGCTCATCGTGGGCCGCGCCCGCCGCATCGAGCGCTTCCTGTCGCAGCCGTTCTCGGTCGCGGAGGCGTTCACCGGCACTCCGGGGCAGTACGTGCCGATCGCGGAGACGATCCGCGGCTTCAAGGAGATCCTCGAGGGCCAGCACGACGACGTGCCGGAGTCGGCGTTCTTCTTGAAGGGCTCGATCGACGACGTCGTCGCCGCCGCCAACAAGGGCTGAGGGACGGCTCGTGGCGAAGACCAAGTTCGACGTGGAGGTGCTCACCCCGGAGGGTGAGCTCTTCCACGACGAGGTCGAGATGCTGTCGACGCGCACCGCGGTGGGCTCGATCGGCGTGCTCGCGAACCACACGCCGCTGCTGGCGATGCTCGATCCGACGGAGCTGCGGCTCTACCGCTCCGAGAGCGACATCGTGCGCTTCGCCCAGGGCGAGGGCTACCTCCAGGTGGCCGACGGCCGGGCGCTGGTGCTCGTCGAGGAGGCTCACGAGCCGGGCGAGCTGAGCGCGTCCGACCTCCAGGAGCGTCTGCGCCAGGCCGAGCAGGCCCTGTCGGAGGCCGAGGAGAACACCGAGGCCGCCCGCACCGCACTGCGCGACAAGCGCCGCTGGGAGACCTTCCTGCGCATCGCCGAGGGCGGCGGGGCGCACTAGCCGCCGTCGGCTCCCGCCGCGCGACGATCGTCGCGCGGCGAGGTGGTCGTGCGCGCCCCCGGGCGCCCGGCGATCCCTTCGCTTCGCCGCGATCGCGCGGGCCGGCTGCGGTGCGCGTGTCGGCGGGGTGGACGCGCCGCGCGAGGCGCACGGTATGGTCGCGCGCATGGGGCGGATCGTGCTCTTCGGGGCCACCGGGTACACCGGGCGGCTGACCGCGGCGGCGTTGGTGGCGCGTGGCGCCACGCCTGTGCTCGCCGGGCGCAGCGCCGAGGCGCTCGAGGCGCTGGCCGTCGAGCTCGGCGCCGGCCGCGGCCTGGACACCCGCACCGCGGACGTCGCCCGGCCGGAGACCGTCCGGGCGCTCGTCGAGCCCGGCGACGTGCTGGTCACGACGGTCGGCCCGTTCGCCCGCTTCGGCGCCCCGGCGCTGCGCGCGGCGATCGACGCCGGCATCGCCTACGTCGACTCCACCGGGGAGTCGCCGTTCATCCGAGCGGTGTTCGAGCGCCACGGCCCCGAGGCCGAGAGGTCAGGGGCCAGCCTGCTCACCGCCTTCGGGTACGACTGGGTCCCCGGCAACCTCGCCGGCGCGCTGGCGCTGGAGGAGGCGGGCGAGCGCGCGTCGCGGCTGGACATCGGCTACTTCTTCACCGGCCGCGGCAACGGCATGAGCGGCGGCACGCGGGCCTCGGCTCTCGGCGTGATGCTCGAGCCGAGTTACACGTACGCGGGCGGGGCGATCCGCACCGAGCGGCCGGGCGCCCGCGTGCGCGGCTTCGAGGTTCGCGGCCGTCGGCGTCAGGCGGTGTCGGTCGGGTCGACCGAGGCGTTCGCGCTGCCGCGCCTACGGCCCGCGCTGCGCGACGTCGACGTGTACCTCGGCTGGTTCGGGGGCGCCTCGCGCGCGATGCAGGCCGCATCGCTCGGAGGCTCGCTGTTGACGAGGGCTCCCGGCGCGAGGGCCGGCTTCAGGGCGCTGGCCGCACGCGTGGCGAAGGGCTCCACCGGCGGCCCCGACGAGCAGGCGCGGGCGAGCACCGGCTCCCACGCCGTGGCGATCGCGTCCGACGCCGCGGGCGTGCCCCTCGCCACCGTCCACGTCGCGGGACCCACCGGCTACGACCTCACCGCTCGCCTGCTCGCCTGGGCGGCCACCGCCGCCCTCGACGGCGCCCTCACCGGGCCGGGAGCCCTCGGCCCCGCCGACGCGTTCGGCCCGGACCGCCTGCGCGAGGGATGCGCCGAGGCCGGCCTGC
>JANJUA010000069.1 GCA_024710825.1 Solirubrobacteraceae bacterium | reverse complement strand
TCCTCGTCGGCGACGTCGGCGGTCGCCACCGCGACGGGCGCGCCGGTCGAGCGCAGCTCGGCCGCGGCCGAGCCGAGCGCGTCGCCGTCGCGGTCGACGAGCCCGACGGGGTGGCCGGCCGCGGCCAGCACGTCGGCGGTGGCGCGCCCCATGCCGGAGGCGCCGCCGGTGATCACGACGGGGCGTGTCGCCGCCGTGGCGGATGCGGTCATGCGGACTCCTTCGTCCTTCGCAGCGGGAACGGGTTGGCGGGGTCGGGCTCGGGGACCGCCGCCAGCAGCGCGCGGGTGTACTCGTGCTGCGGGCGGCCGAAGACCTCGGTGCGCGTGCCGGCCTCGACGATCCGCCCGTGCTGCATGACGGCCAGGCGCGGCGCGATCGAGTGCACCACGGCGAGGTCGTGCGAGATGAACAGGTACGCGACGCCGGTCAGCTCCTGCAGGTCGCGCAGCAGGTTGAGGATCTGCGCTCGGATCGACACGTCGACGGCGGAGACCGCCTCGTCGAGGATGACCAGGCGCGGCTCCAGGGCGAGCGCGCGGGCGATCCCGACGCGCTGGCACTGGCCGCCCGACAGCGCGCTGGGCAGGCGCCGGGCGTGAACCGTGTCGAGGCCGACGAGCTCGAGCAGCTCGTGGACGCGCCGGCGCCGGGCGCCGCGGTCGCCCATGCGGTGGATCTCCAGCGGGGCCGCGATGATCTCCTCGACCGTCCGGCGGCGGTTGAGCGAGGCGACGGGGTTCTGGAAGACGATCGCCAGCCGGCGGCGCAGCGTCTTGAGGCCGGCGCGGTCGAGCGCCCACACGTCGCGGCCCTCGAACTCGATCGTGCCCGACGTCGGCGGCTCCAGCCGGAGGAGCATCTTGGCGACGGTCGACTTGCCCGAGCCCGACTCGCCGACGAGCGCGAACGTCTCTCCCGCTCGGATCTCCAGGGAGACGCCGTCGACGGCGACGACCTCGTGCGCGCGGCTGCCGCCGCGCCCCTGGCGGTAGCGCTTGACCAGGTCGCGGATCGTCACCAGCGGCGCCTCCCCGCCTGACGGCGTCGTCGGCGCGCTCACGGGAGGGGCTCCTTGGCATCGGCGAGCGTGAGGCCGTCCAGGCGCTCGCGCCCGAGGTGGCACTCGGCGAACCAGCCCGGCCCGCCGGTCGGCACCCGCGGGGGCGCCTGCTCGGCGCAGATGGGCACGGCATGGGGGCAGCGTGGGTGGAACGCGCAGCCGCTGGGGAAGGCGCCGGCCAGCGGCGGGTTTCCGGGGATCGCCGTCAGCCGCCGGTCGGGCTCGGCGTCCAGGCGGCAGACCGCCTCCAGCAGCGCCTCCGAGTAGGGGTGGATCGGGTGCTCGTAGAAGCGCCGGGCCTCGGCGCGCTCGACGATCCGCCCGGCGTACATGACCTGGACGTCGTCGCACAGCGCGGCGGCGACGCCGAGGTCGTGCGTGATGAACATGATCGCGGCGCCGCGATCGTCGACGATGCGCGCCAGCAGGTCGACGATGCGCGCCTGCGTCGTGACGTCCAGCGCGGTGGTCGCCTCGTCGGCGATCAGCAGCTTCGGATCGGCGGCCAGCGCCATTGCGATGACCACGCGCTGGAGCATGCCGCCGGAGAACTGGTGCGGGTAGCTGCCGATCCGGCTGGCCGCGTCGGGGACGCCGGCTTCGCCCAGGAGGTCGATGGCGCGGCGCCGGGCGGCGTCCTTGCTCACCGCGCTGTGGCGGCGGATCGCCTCGACGAGCTGGTGGGCGATCGTCTGCACCGGGTTCATCGCCGACAGCGGGTTCTGGTAGATCATCGCGATCTCGCCACCGCGCACCGCGGCCATCTGGCGCGCGCTGAGCCCGAGCAGGTCGCGGCCCTCGAGCAGGATCTCGCCCGACGCGATCCGGCCCGGCGGCCGGATCAGCCGCATGATCGCGAAGGCGGTCAGCGACTTGCCCGAGCCCGACTCGCCCACCAGCGCCAGGCGCTGGCCGGCACGCAGGTCGAAGGAGACCTCGCGCAGCGGCAGGGTCTCGCCGCGCCGGTCGCGGAAGGCGACCGACAGGCCGCGCACGGACAGCAGCGGCACGCTCATCGGTGGGCCTCCCGCGGGTCGAGGACGACCTGCAGCTGGTCGGCCAGCACGTTCAGCGCCCAGATCGTGATGAAGATGAACAGCCCGGGGAAGATCACGAACCAGTACGCGGTGTAGATCTTCGCGTAGCCCTGCTGCAGCAGCGTGCCCCAGGTCGCGTCCGGCGGCTGGATGCCCAGGCCGACGAAGCTCAGCGCCGCCTCCGTGAGGATGATGCTGGCGGCGTTCAGCGAGGCCTGGACCAGCAGCGTCGGCGTCGTGTTGGGCAGGATCTCCCGCCGCAGCAGCCGCCACCAGGAGGCGCCGGCGGCGGTCGCCGCGACGCAGTACTCGGTGTGGCGCTCGACGAGGATCGCGGAGCGCACCATGCGCGCCGTGACCGGTACGTGGAGCAGGCCGAGGATGAGCGCGAGGCTCGTGACCGATGCGCCGAAGGCGGCGACGAGGATCAGCGCCGTGAGGATGATCGGGATCGACATGATCCCGTCGACGATGCGCATCAGGATCTCGTCGACCAGGCCGCCGCGCATCGCGGCGATCCCGCCCCACAGGGTGCCGAGCAGCATCGCGATCGCGGTGGCCGCGACGGCGATCCCGAGCGCGAGGCGCCCGCCCCACACGATCCGGCTGTAGAGGTCGCGACCGAGCTCGTCGGTGCCGAACCAGTGCATCGCGCTGGGGCCCTGCAGCTGGTCGCGCGGGGCGACCTCGGTCGGGTCGTAGCGGCCGACGAGCGGGGCGAGGACGACGAGCAGGACGAGCAGCGCGAGCACGGTCAGCGCGACCGCGGCGGCCGGCTGGCGCAGCAGGCGGCGCAGGCTCTGGAAGCGCTCGCGCTCGGCGGGCGGCTCGACGGCGACGTCGGCGTTGGCAGGGGGGACGGCGACGCTCATGTGCTCATCTGGTCGCGCAGGCGCGGGTCGATCACGACGCTCAGGAGGTCCACGACGAGGCTGGTCAGCACGAACGCGGCGGCGGCCAGCAGGACGACGCCCTGGAGGACGGCGTAGTCGCGCTTGCCGACGGAGTCGACCGCCAGGGCGCCGAGGCCGGGCCAGCCGAAGACGTACTCGATGACCACGATGCCGCCGAGCATGCTGCCGACGACCATGCCGACGAACGTGAGCGTGGGCATCAGCGCGTTGGGCAGGGCATGGCGGACCACCGCCTCATGCCACAGCAGGCCCTTGCCCTCGGCGGTGCGCACGAAGTCCGATCGGGTGACGTCGAGCAGCGCGGCGCGCAGGAAGCGCAGCACCGGGGCGGCGACGACCACCCCCATGGTCACGGCGGGGAGCGCCACGAAGCGGAGGTTCTCCAGTGGGTCCTCCACGAACGGCACGTAGCCGCGCGTCGGAAACCAGCCGAGCTCGATCGAGAGGAACGCCACCAGCAGGATGCCGAGCCAGAACGGCGGGACGGCCATGCCCCCGGCGGCGCCGCTGGACAGGACCCGGTCCAGCCACGAGTGCGGCCGCAGCGCGATCGCCACGGCGGCCGGCACCGCGATCAGCAGGCCGACCAGCGTCGCCATCAGCGCGAGCTCCACCGACGGGACGATCCGGGTGGCGATCAGCTCGGTGGTGGAGAAGTCGCTGAAGAAGCTCTGCCCGAAGTCCCCGCGCAGCACGCCCGACATCCAGTCGAGGTACTGCGCGAGGATCGAGCGGTCGAGGCCGAGCTCGTGGCGCAGCTGCGCCATCTGCTCGGCGGTGAACCCGGGCAGCGTGCCGCGTGCGGCGATCGGGTCGCCCGGGATCACCCGCAGGGTGACGAAGATGACCACCGAGGCGAGCCACAGCATCAGCACGCTGACGGCGACCCGGCGGATCACGAAGCGCATCATCGGGACACGCCCGCCTCGGCAGTCATCCTCATCGCTCGGTCCTACTCCACGTACCCGGCGCGATCGAACCGGGAGAGGCCGGACGGGTCGATCCAGATGCCCTGCAGGTCGGAGACGTGCCCGACCGGGATCGACGTCTGGACCGTCAGCGCCACCGGGACCTGCTCGTTGAACACCTTCTGGGCGGTCGCGAGCGCGGCCTTGGCCGCATCGTCGTCGGTGGCGGCCTGCGCGTCGGCGAGGGCCTTGTTGTAGTCGGCGTTGTCGAAGTTGCACTCGCAGACGCCGGGCACCCACGACGACAGGTTCAGCGGCAGCGGCATCCCTCCGTAGATGTTCGGGACGATCATGTCCGGGAACTTCTTGCCGGCCGGAGCGAACGGCTCCACCCACTGGCTGATCTCGTTCGTCTCGATCTTGAGGTTGATGCCGATCGTCTCGAGGTCCTTCTGGAGCAGCTCGCCGACCGACGTCCACTCCGGGTACGCGCCGGCGGGCGCCCAGAAGGTGAGCTCGGAGCCCTCGGTCACGCCGGCCTCGGCGAACAGCTCCTTGGCCTTGTCGAGGTCGAAGTCGTACTCCTGGAGTCCGTCGGTGACCAGGTCGCTCCACTGGAACACCGGGTTGTTGGTGGTGGGCACGTCGCCGCGGCCCGCGTAGACGGCGTCGACGATCGATTGGCGGTCGACGGCGTGCGCGAGGGCCTGACGGGCCTTGACGTCCTTGAACACGCCCGAGGTGTTGTCGGTGAGGATGAGCCCGTTCTGCGCCGGCTTGTCGCCGGTCGTGATCGCGACGTCGGAGTTGCCGTCGAGCTCGCGGACGTCGGTCCACGGGACGCTCCACAGCGCCTGCACCTCACCGGCGCGCAGCGAGGTGACCGCCGCCGTGGCGTCCTGGGCCTTGGTGAAGATCAGCTTGTCGAGCTTGGGCGGATCGCCGTGGTAGTGCTCGTTGGGCACCAGCTCCAGGCTCTGGTCGGGGGTGAACTTGGCGACCTTGTACGGGCCGGTGACCGCAGGGCTGCGGTTGATCTTGCCCAGCTCGTCGACGTCCATGATCGAGATCTTGGTCAACGCGGCGGGCAGATAGCGGCCCGGCGTCTTGAGCTTGATCTCGACGGTGCTCTCGTCCGGGGCGCTGACGGCGGCGACCTTCGGGATGAAGATCGCCCACAGGAACGCCGTCTCCGGGTCGAAGGCCCGCTCGAGGCTGGCGGCGATCTTGTCCGATGTCAGCGGCTCGCCGGTCGAGGTCTTCAGGTCGGGCCGGAGCGTGAACGTCCAGGTCTTCTGGTCGGCCGAGGCTTCCCACTCGGTCGCGAGGTTCGGCTCGACCGTCTCGCCGCCCTCGGGCGTGTACTGCGTCAGCGTCGCCCACATCAGCGGGTGGACCACGCCCTCGAAGGCGAACAGGATCTTGTACGGGTCGAGCTGCGACACGCCCTGGGCGGAGGCGATCGTCGCCTCGCCGCCCTGCGCGAGCGTGGTGCTCGCCGTGGTGTCGGACTGGCTGGTCTCGGCGGGCGCTTCGACGGTGGATCCGTCGCCACCCCCGCCGCAGGCGCTCAATCCCAACGCCAGGGCCCCGATCGAGGCCCACAGCACGGACAACCTTCTCATTGCTTCACTCCCCTGGGATGTGGTCGGATGTCAGCTTGCGTCCCCGGCGACGCCACACCAGCTCATGGCGAGCAGGGCATACGTGCAACACGCGGTCATGAGCTCGTCGACGAGGACGTACTCGTCGGCGGCATGGGCGACCCGGATGTCGCCGGGGCCGTAGCTGATGGCGGGAATCCCCGCGGCACAGAGGAACGAGGTGTCCTCCACGGCGGCGAAGCCGCGCACCTCCGGGCGACCCGCGTAGGCGGTCCCGACCGCCGCGAGCTCGTGGGCGTCGAGGGTGGCGGACACGATCGGGTGGTCGGCCGCGACGCGCGCCGCCGGCCAGGTGAGCTTCCACTCGAACTCCGGCGGATGCTCGCGCAGCCATGGGTCGAGTTGCGCGGCCCGGGCCACGTGCTGCTCGATCTCGGCCCGGACGTCGGCCGGGTCGTCGTCGGGGTGGTACCAGACGCAGTACTCGGTGGTCATGAACTCCGACACCACGAACGGGACGAGCACGCCCTCCGGTCCGCCGGTCACGACGCCGGGGTGGATCGTGAAGTGGCCGGGGGCGAAGAGCTCGTGCCGCTTGGTCTGGCCCCACTGCTCCTCGAGCTCGCGGATGGCCATGAACATCGCCACGCCCTTGTCGATGGCGCTGACGGCGACGGCGGAGCCCAGGCCGCCGGCCCGGATCGCCTCGGCCCGCATCGAGGCATGCGACGCCTTGCCGCGGACGGTCAACGAGAACCACAGCAGGCCCGGCGTGACCGGGACGACGGCCAGCGGCGCGGGCGGGGCGCTGGGCTCGGCGACGACGGCGGCGTCGGCGCGATAGCCGCGCTCCACCACGGCGGTGGTGCCGATGTCGTGGTTCATGACCTCCTCGCCGGCCACCGCCTCGAGGATCAGGTCGCCGGCCAGCTCGACGCCGGCCTCGCGCAGCGCCATCGCCGCGAATGCCTGAGCGAGCACGCCGCCCTTCATGTCGGTGGAGCCGCGGCCCCAGATGCGTTCGCCGTCGTGGCGTCCCGAGTACGGGTCGCCGCTCGTCCAGGCGCCGAGGTCGCCGGGCGGGACGACGTCGCTGTGCCCGTTGAAGATCAGCGACCGGCCGCCGCCGCGGCCGCGCAGCGTCCCGACCGCGTTGTCGCGGCCGGGCTCGATCGCGAAGACGTCGACCTCACAGCCGATCTGCTCGTAGATGCCGGCGACATAGCGCGAGACCGCTCCCTCGCCGCCGACGACGTCGTCGTAGACCTGGCCCGGGTACCGGGGGTTGACGCTCGGGATGCGCACCGCCTCCCCTACCGCTTCGACGAGCGCGTCGCGGAGTCCATGCACCTTCTCGATCACCTGGTCGGCCGTCGCCGGCATCGCTCCTCCATCCTCGCCCTGCCCACACATTGGCTGTTTGGGCCATTCTTTGGTGCTATGTTCACGCTATCCGGCGCAAGGGCGGCAGTCAAGCGCCAGGTGCCGCGGGGTCACTCCCTTCGGCGAGCTCGAGCTCCCAGGCCAGGAACGGCAGGGGACCGGTCGGAAGAAAGGTCACACGTGCCGGACAGCACCAGCAGCCGTCTCATCATCCGCGGAGGCACCGTCATCGACGGGTCGGGAGCGCGTGGCTTCGCTGCCGACCTGCTGATCGAGGACGGCCTGATCGGGGCGATCTGGCGAGGAGGCTCGCCGGCGGAGATCGACGCCGAAGTGCTCGACGCCGGCGGCCGCGTCGTGGCGCCGGGCTTCGTCGACCTGCATGCCCACGCCGACGTGACGCTGCTCGCCTTCCCGACCGCCGAGAGCGCGACCCGCCAGGGGGTCACCACGGTCGTCAACGGCAACTGCGGCCTCGGCCCGGCGCCGCTGCGGCGTGGGAGGGACTTCCGGCGCGTGACCGCCGCGTACGAGGCGAGCTGGGAGGTGCCGGTCGACTGGGACAGCTTCGGCGCGTACCTGGACCGGCTCGACGGCGCCGCGATCAACGCCGCGATGCTGGTCCCGCACGGTGCCGTGCGCAACGCCGTCATGGGCCTCGACCGGCGCCCGCCGTCGGCGGCCGAGCTCGCCGAGATGGTCGCGCTCGTCGAGGAGGGCATGCGCGCCGGGGCAGTCGGGATCTCCACCGGCCTCGAGTATCAGCCGGGCTGCTTCGCCGAGGTCGACGAGCTCGTCGCGGTCGTCGCCGCCGCGGCCCGCCACGGAGGCGTCTACGCCACCCACATCCGCAACCGCGGCGACCGCTTCGCGGCCGCCGCGCGCGAGGCGGTCGACGTCGCCGAGCGCGCCGGGGCGCGGCTGCAGCTCTCGCACTTCGCGCCGCGCCCGTACGCCCCCGAGCGGGAGACCGAGCAGGCGTTCGCCGCCGTCGACGCGCTCGCCGGGCGGGGGCACCCCGTCGGCGTCGACACCTTCCCCGAGATCTGGGGCCCCGGCCTGCTCCTGCACCTGCTGCCCGACGAGATCCAGCGCGGCGAGCCCGCCGAGATGCTCGAGCGCCTCGCGCGTCCCGACGAGCGCGCGGGCGTCCGCGAGCACTTCGCCGCCGCCACGAACTTCCTCGTGCGCGCCGGCGGCTACGAGCGCATCGTCATCACCTCCAGCCCGGCCGACCCCTCGCTGAGCGGCCGCTCGGTGGCCGAGCTGGCCGCGGCGGCCGGCACGGACCCCGGGACGTGGACCTGCGACGCCCTGCTAGGTGCCGGGCTCGACCTGGCGGGGCTCGCGATCCGCCACATCTACGCGACCGAGTCCGACCTGCGCGCCCTGATGGCGCGCCCGGACTGCAGTCTGGGCAGCGATGGCGTGGTCACCTGCTGCGAGGGGGCGGACTGCCCATACCCGTGGAACGCGTCGAGCTACGGCTATGCGGCCCGGACCCTCGGCCACTACGTGCGCGACGAGGGCTTCTTCACGCTCGAGGAGGCGGTCAGGCGCCTGTCGGCCCTGCCGGCGGAGTCGGTCGGGCTGACCGACCGCGGACGGCTGGCGCCGGGGCTGGCCGCCGACGTGGTCGTCTTCGACGCGGAGCGGATCGACGACCGCACGACACCCGACGACATCGCCCGCCACCCGGTCGGCATCGACCACGTCCTGGTCGGTGGGCGGCCGGTGGTCGCCGACGGCCGGCCCGTGGACGAGCGGCCGGGGCGGACGGTAACGCTCGCGAGGGCGGTGGCGTGAGCACGCTCGGAGAGCGCGCTGTCCGGCACGCCCAGGCGCTGATCCGCATCGACACCACCAACCCCGGGCCCGGCGAGGAGCGCGCGGCGGCCTACGTCGTCGACGTGCTCGCCGCGGCCGGGGCGACCGCCGAGGTCGTCGAACCGGCGCCGGGCCGCTGCTCGGTGCTCTGTCGGGTCCCCGGCCGCGACCCCGAGCTGCCGGCGCTCCTGGTCCACGGGCATCTCGACGTCGTCCCGGCGGTCGAGGAGGGCTGGACGCACGATCCGTTCGGGGGCGAGGAGGTCGACGGCTTCCTCTGGGGGCGCGGCGCGGTCGACATGAAGAACGCCGTCGGCATGATGCTGGCGCTGCAGGAGGAGATCGCGGCCGGGCGCTGCCCGGCGCCGCGGCGGACGCTGGTGTTCGCCTACTTCGCCGACGAGGAGATGGGCGGGACCCTGGGCGCGCGCTGGATCGCGGAGCACCGCCCCGATCTGCTCGACGGGGTGACGGCCGCGATCGGCGAGGTCGGCGCCTTCGCCGTGCCGCTGCCCGACGG
>JANJUA010000033.1 GCA_024710825.1 Solirubrobacteraceae bacterium | reverse complement strand
CGCGGCGCGCGAGGGCCGCCTCCGCGTAGGCCCGCAGCGGCGCCACCGCGAGCGCCTCGGGTGCGCCACTCGCGCCCGCCACCGCCTCCAGCTGGTCGAGGTCGGCGCGCACGCGCGCCGCGAACGCCTCGCATCCGTCGCCCTCGCAGCGCTCGGCGTCCGCGTGGAACGCCGCCAGCCGCCGGCCCACCGCGTCGACGTCCTCGCCCCGGGCCTGCCCGGCCAGGCAGAGCGCGGCCAGCGTCCGGCGCTCGTCGAAGCGCCGCATCTCGACCACCCAGTCGACCACCCGACCGACGGCCTCTCCCCCTCCGGGCCCGATCGCCGGCCCCTCCTCGGTCTCGACCACCGGCCGCACCCCCAGGTAGATCGAGCCCGCGAGCGGCCCGTTGACCGCCACCTCCTGCTCGGACGCCGCACGGCGAAGCTCGGCCGTCGAGTAGTCCAGGAACGGCAGGCGGACCGGCTTGCGCAGCTTGTACGCGCGGTCGCCGCTCAGCAGCACCCACGAGCCGTGCGTCTCCCGGCGCTCCACGGGCGGCGGGAGCGCGGCGGCGAGCCGATCGGCGAGCGCGGCGCTCAGCGCGACTGCAGCCACCGGTCCCGCTTGCGCTCGTACTCGGGCGTCAGACCGCCCGCCACCGACCGCGCGGCGTCCAATGCTCGCACCGCCGCGTCGTAGTCGCCGATGCGCGCGTCGGCCTCGGCCAGCTCGAGCGCGAGGGCGACCGCCTCGTCATGGTCGGGCGCGGCGGCCGCCGCGGACGACCGTGCCGGCGGCGCGGGCCGGTCGGCCAGCTCGGACTCCCCGAGAACGCTCGGCCGCGCGGTCGCGAGATAGGGCGCGAGGTAGCGGCCCGCGACCTTCGCCGGCGGCCACCAGAGCGCCGAGGACGACGCCGCGGACGCGCCCGGCAGCAGCTCCGCCGCCGTCTCTCCCTCGCGGAGGTCGGCCCGGAGGTACACGGGCGCCCCGCCGACCAGCAGCAGCCCGCGGATCACCGGTCGGTACGGGCGCGGCGACGCCACCAGGCCCAGCTCGCCCGCGATCGCCTCCGCCACCGCGTCCGCCTGCTGCGTGGCCAGCCCGCCCTGCTTGACGGGCCCGTCGGTCACGTCGCCCGCCGCGAAGACGTCGGTCAGTCCGGCCACGCGCCCGTGGTCGTCGACCGGCACGAAGCCCGCGCCGTCGCTCGGCAGCCCGATCGGCGGCCGCCCGACGATCGCGGCGAGCGCCACGACCCGATCGGCGGCGACGGTCCGGCCGTCGTCGAGCACGAGGCGGCCGTCCTGCACGCGCGCCGCGCCCACGCCGGTCACGACCGTCACGCCGCGCGCGTCGAGCACGGGGCGCAGCGCCGCCGGCGCCGCGTCCCCGAAGATGGCCAGCGGCGCGGGCTCCGGGGTGACGAGCGTCACGGCCACTCCCTCGACGCCGTCCGCGCGCAGCTCGGCGCCCGTCATCAGCGCGAGCTCGTAGAGCGGCAGCGACCAGGTCGCCGCCGCCGGCAGCACGAACGCCACCGACCGCGCCGCCCCGCTCCGCAGGTCGCCGAGCACCGCGCGCATCGTCTCGACGTCGCGCGGGCCGCGGAACTGGAGGGCGTCCGGGAGCGCCGCGACGGTCTGCGCGCCGGTGGCGATCACCAGGCGGTCGTAGTCGAGCCGCCGACCGCCGGCGAGCTCGACCGCGTGATCGTCGGCGTCGACGGCGACCACCCGGTCGAACGCGACCTCGATCCGCTGGTCGCGCGCGAAGGCGTCGACGTCGTGGCTCGGCGCCACCGCGCGGTCGAACGGCTCGGCCACCGTCGTGGGTCGCTCGAGCATCACCCCGGTGTTGGTCACCAGGGTGATCCGGACGCGGGGAGCGAGCGCCCGGAGCGCGAGGACCGCCTCCAGCCCCGCGAAGCCTCCGCCGGCGATGACGACATGCACGCTCATGGCCCCGTCATACCCCCAGATCCCGTCGCTCGACGGCGACGATAGCGACCGCGGCAAGCGCCGCCGCCACCCCGACGAGCAGCGCCACGTCGCCCAGGGCCAGCCCGGACCGCAGCACCTCGTCGCTCGCGTACCAGTTCCACGGCGACAGGACCCGCCAGCCGTCGAGGCTCGGGACGATCGACCCCAGCGTCTCCAGCAGGAACGCGGCCACGGCGGCGGTCGCGGCGAAGCCGGCCGCGCCTCCGCGCCGCCCGGTCGCGCAGCCGACGGCCAGCGCCAGGGCGCCGAACGGCAGCACGACGAGCACGCTCGCCAGCGAGATTCCGGCCAGGCGCCCGGCCGGCACGTCCATGTCCACCGCGGCCGCCCCCACGAGCAGCGAGACGAACAGGACGGCCCCGAGCAGCGACAGCACCAGCAGGCCGCCGGCGACCTTCTCGAGCACCACCCGGCGCCGCGTCACCGGCAGCGACAGCAGCAGGTCGACGGTCCCGCGCTCCTCCTCCCCCGCGATCGCGCGGGCGCCCATCCCTATCGCCACGACGAGCAGCAGCAGCGGCACCATGAAGGAGAACAGCTCGGCGTCGAGATAGCCGGCCGCGGTGCCGTAGTCGGCGTCGCCGACGATGGCCCGCAGGCCCTCGGGCAGGTCCTGGAAGAACGACCGGAGCTCGGAGCTGTCGCGGATCGTCGGCCAGTACGCGCACATGACGGCGACGAGCCCGGCCAGGCCGAGGCTCCAGCCGGCCAGCGAGCGCCGCCGGTCGTGCAGCGTCTTGCGGGTCAGGCTAAGCGGCATCGGCGGCCTCCCCGGCGTACAGCTCCAGGAAGATGTCGTCGAGGTCCGGCTCGCGGCTCGTCAACGCGACGACGTCGTAGCGCGCCGCCTCCTTGACGGCCGCGTCGGCCGAGCCCGTCAGCACCAGCGTGACCCGGTCGCCGTCGCGCTCGACCGAGCGCACGCCCGGCACGCCGCGGAAGGCGTTCGGCGGGGCCGGCGCCGCGAGGTGCAGGTCCAACCGGCGGGTCACGCGCGCCTTCAGGCGGCCGAGGTCGTCGACGGTGACCAGCCGGCCCTCCCGCACGAGCCCGACGCGGTCCGCGAGCCGCTCGACCTCGCTCAGCACGTGCGAGGAGAGGAACACCGTGGCGCCGCGAGCGCGCGCCTCGTCGAGCAGCGTCGAGAACTCGTGCTGGACGAGCGGGTCCAGACCGCCGGTCGGCTCGTCGAGGATCAGCAGCTCCGGCTCGTGCATGAACGCCTGCACGAGACCGACCTTCTGGCGGTTTCCCTTCGACAGAGCGCGGATCGGGCGGTGCAGGTCGAGCTTCAGGCGCTCGGCCAGCGGCCGCGGGTCGATGTCCGGCCGGCCGCGCAGGTCGGCGAGCAGCGCCAGGTGCCGCGCGGGCGTCAGGTCCTCGTAGAGCGCCAGCTCGCCGGGCAGGTAGCCGACGCGGCGCCGCACCTCGACGCCGTCGCGCCGACTGTCGAAGCCGAGCACCGTCGCGCTGCCCGATGTGGGGCGCAGCAGGTCCACCAGGATCCGCATGACCGTCGTCTTGCCGGCCCCGTTGGGCCCGATGAGCCCGAACACCTCGCCGCGGCCGACCTCCAGGTCGACCCCGTCCAACGCGGTGTGGCGGCCGTAGCGCTTCGTCAGCGCGGAGGTCGTGATCGCACTCCCGACCATCGGCGAAGCCTATGCCCGCTGCGGTCGTCGGGCATCCGTCCTCGGCCGCGCCGATCCCGAGGGCAACTACGGAGGGACCCGCGCCGGCGCCGTCCTACGTTGCCGGGCGTGAGGATCATCGTCACCGGAGCGTCGGCGCCCGTGCGCCAGGGACTGCATCTGCTCCTGTCCGCCGTGGACGGCTGGCACGTCGAGCAGCTGCGCGACGTCGACCACCGCGCGGGCCGCGCCCGCCTGCGGCGCGCCGACCTGCTCGTGCTCGACCTCGATCCCTGGCCGAACGGCCTCACGCCGCTGCGCCGGCTCGCGCTGGGGCGCGGCACGCCGATCGTGGCCCTGGTGACGAGCGCGACTGAGGCTCGCGTGCGCGACGCGCTGCGCGCGGGCGCCGTCGCCTGCCTCGCGAAGGAGCGCGTGGCCGAGGACTTGGTGGACGCGATCGTCTCCGCCACGTCTCCGCATCCATAGAGTGCGGTGTCGATGCTCGACGAACGCCGACTCCGCCGCGCGCTCGACGTAGGTCAGACCGTCGTCTCCGAGCTGGACCTCGAGGTCGTGCTCCAGCGCGTCCTGGACATGGCGCGCGACCTGACCGGCGCCCGCTACGCCGCCCTCGGCATCCTCGACCGCGAACGCAAGGGGGTCGAGCGCTTCCTCACGGCGGGCATCGAGCCCGACGTCCACCGGGCCATCGGCGACCCGCCCCACGGCCGCGGCGTGCTCGGCCTGCTCATCGCCGATCCCCGCCCCCTGCGCCTCGACGACGTCAGCAGCCACCCGCAGGCCTACGGCTTCCCCGTCAACCACCCGCCGATGCGCTCGTTCCTCGGCGTGCCGGTCCTCGTGCGCGGCGAGGCCTACGGCAACCTGTACCTCACCGAGAAGCAGGGCGGCGACGCCTTCGACGAGGGCGACGAGGAGGTGATGGTGCTCCTGGCGACCTGGGCGGGCATCGCGATCGGCAACGCCCGCGCCTACACCGAGGAGCAGGAGCGGCGCGCGGAGCTCGAGCGCGCCGTGCGAGCGCTGGAGGCGACGACGGCGATCGCCCGAGCCGTCGGCGGCGAGACCGATCTGGACCGCGTCCTCGAGCTGATCGCCAAGCGCGCCCGCGCGCTGGTCGACGCCCGCGACCTCGTGATCGTGCTCCGCGAAGGCGACGAGATGACGGTCCGCGCCGTCGCGGGCGAGATGGGAAGGGATCTGCTCGGCACCCGGTTGCCCCTCGAGGGCTCGATCAGCGGACACGTGCTGCGCACGCGCCGCCCCGAGCGACTGGCCCAGGTCAGCTCCGTGCTGCGCCACTCGCTCAGCGACGCGGGCGCCGCGCGGACGGGCCTGTTCGTGCCGCTCGTCTTCCGAGGACGTCCGCTCGGCGTCCTGAGCGCCTACGACCACGCGGGCGGCGAGGAGTTCACCGCCGAGAGCGAGAGCCTGCTCGAGAGCTTCGCCGCCAGCGCGGCCACCGCCGTCGCCACCGCGCAGACCGTCGCCGCCGAGGGGCTGCGGCGCAGCATCGACGCCTCCGAGCGCGAGCGCCAGCGCTGGGCCCGCGAGCTCCACGACGAGACGCTGCAGCAGCTCGCGGGCCTCAAGGTGCTGCTGTCTGGCGCCCGCCGCAGCGACGACGCGGCCGCCGTCCGCGAGGCGCTCGCGACGGCGATCGTCCAGCTCGACGACGGGATCACCGAGCTGCGGCGGCTCATCGCGGACCTCCGCCCGGCGGCGCTGGACGAGTTCGGCACCAAGGTCGCGCTGGAGGGGCTGATCGAGCGCGTGGCGGAGACGTCGGGACTGGCGATCGACCTGCGCGTCGACCTCGACTTCGACGAGGGCCGCTCCGAGGAGCGCCATCCGGCCGAGCTCGAGGACGCGACGTACCGCATCGTGCAGGAGGCGTTGACCAACGTGGTCAAGCACTCCGGCGCGACGCGCGTGCAGGTCGCCGTGGTCGAGCGCGACCGCCGCATCGAGGTGACGGTGCGCGACGACGGGAGGGGCTTCGACGTCGAGGCGCCCGTCGAGGGCTTCGGGCTGATGGGGATGCGCGAGCGCCTCGAGCTCGTCGCCGGGACCTTCAGCGTCGAGAGCGCCCCCGGCGAGGGCACGACGCTGACCGCCACGCTGCCGGTCGTCGCCGGGCGCCCGGGCGGCGCCGCCGCCGGAGACGGCCGCGCGCGCTGACGCGCGGGCCATGGGCTGCGCGCGGCCGCTCGTCCGGCTATCGTCCGCCGCGCAATGGCCGCCGGCTCCACCATCCGCATCGTGCTCGCCGACGACCACGTCGTGGTGCGCCACGGGCTGAAGATGGTGCTCGACCAGGAGGCGGACTTCGAGGTGATCGCCGAGGCCGGCGACGTCGCCGAGACGCTGCGCAAGGTGCGGGCGATCCGTCCCGACGTCCTCGTGCTCGACCTCAACCTGGGCAGCGAGTCGAGCCTGGACAGCATCCCGACGCTGCGCGCCGACTCGCCCGGCACCGCGATCGTGGTGCTGACCATGCAGAACGAGCCCGGCTTCGCCCGGCAGGCGCTCCAGGCCGGCGCCTCCGGCTACGTGCTCAAGGAGTCCGCCGACGACGAGCTCGTCGAGGCCGTGCGCGCCGCCACGCGCGGGGAGACCTACCTCAACCCGCGGTTGGGCGCGCGCCTGGCGTCCGAGCCGCCCGCCCCCAGCGGGCCGCCCGGCGACCTCACCGACCGTGAGCTCGAGGTCCTGCGGCTCATCGCCCTGGGCAACACGAACACCGAGATCGCCGAGCAGCTCTTCCTCAGCGTGCGCACCGTGGAGACCCACCGCGCGCACATCCAGCGCAAGCTCGGGCGCACGAGCCGTGCCGAGCTCGTCGCCTACGCGCTCGAGCACCGCCTCGTCGGCTGACGCCCGCAGGCCATCCAGGGCTGAAACGCCCGCCGACACATCGGGATTGCACCGGCGGCCCCGCAATGGTCGGATGCCGGTTGAGCGATCCCCGCGGCCGCGGGGGTCGAGACCGACCGCAGGGAAGACGACGATGCAGGACGCCAAGGAGCAGGACCACGCCGCGGAGCCGAAGCCGCGGATCGTGATCGCGGACGCCGATCCGCTCGTGCGCAGGATCCTCAAGGGGATGCTCCAGGAGGACGGGCGCTTCACCGTGATCGCGGAGACCGGCGACGGCGTCGAGGCCGTCGAGCTCACGCTCCACTACCGACCGCAGCTTCTCATCACGGAGCTCGAGCTCACTCGGCTGGACGGGCTGGAGGTCACGCGCCGCGTCACGGGGGAGGCGCGGGAGGTCCGGGTGGTCGTCGTCGCGAGAAGCGAGGACGAGGACGTGGCGGTCGACGCGCTGCGGGAGGGCGCGTCCGCCGTCATCCCCAAGAGCGAGGCGGTGCGCTCGCTCGTCGACGCGCTGCTCACCGTGCACGAGGGGGGTGTCGTCGTCTCGCCCCGGCTGACGGCCGAGCTCGTCCGGCGGCTGCGGAGCATCCCGCAGGCCGGCCGCGGCCTGCGCCCCGTGCGCAGCACGCTGACGGCGCGCGAGTGGGAGGTCCTCGACCTCATGCTGGGGCGCACCAGCACCCAGGAGATCGCCGACGAGCTGTTCCTCGCCGTCGACACCGTCTACAGCCACACGAAGAGCATCCGCCGCAAGCTCGGCGTCCGCTCGCGCGAGGAGACGATCATGGCGGCGCAGCGGCTGCTGGAGCTTGCCGCCGCGTGAGAGTGCGGTGGGTCACACAAAGCCCGTAGATCCCCCGTACGGGGGTGGTCCGCGCCGATCGGGTGCGCTACCTTGCTCCATGCCCGCTGCCCATAACCCCTCGCGGCGGGCGTAGGTGGATTGACCGGTCAGCACCCACCCCCTCTCCTCCGGGTGTTGACCACTTGAATCAGACACCAGACCGAGCGCCCCGGCTTCACCGCCGGGGCGTTCGTCGTTCTGGGGTACCGTCGTCGCCGCGGTGACGGCGAGCACGGCGATCCTGGAGGGCTTCCACGCGCTCAAGCACGCGCTACGCTTCGGCGCGGACGTGCGACGGGTGCTGGCGGTCGACCCGGACGCGTTGGAGGCGCTGGCAGCGGAGCTGGCGCCCGACCTGGCGGGGCGCTTCGCCGCGCTCGCCACGGTGGCGACCCGCGACGAGCTGCTGGCGCTGGCGCCCCACGTGCCCGCGACGCAGGTCGTGGCGGTGGCCCGGCGCCCGGCGGTGGACCCTACGGCGGTGCTCGCCGAGCGCGGACGCGGTCCGGTCGTCCTGCTCGAAGACCCCCGCCACCTCGGCAACCTCGGCGCCGCGGTGCGGGTGGCGGCGGCCGCGGAGGCGCAGGCGGTGCTGACGACGGGCGAGCGCGACCCGTGGGACCCGGCGGCGCTGCGCGGCTCGGCCGGCCTGCACTACGCGCTGCCGGTCGCGCGAGTGGTCGCACCGGTCGCCGTCGGCGGGCGGCCGCTCGTCGCGCTCGATCCCGCCGGCGACGCCCTCGCGGCATCGGCGATCCCCGACGACGCCGTGCTGGCGTTCGGCAGCGAGCGCCGCGGCCTGAGCGACGCGCTGCTCGCCCGCGCCGACGCCCGGATCGCGCTGCCGATGCGCGCCGGGGTGTCGAGCCTGAACCTGGCGACGAGCGTCGCCGCGGTGCTCTACCTCATGCGTGCCCGACCTCGAACGTAGACACGTCCGGCACGAACTCGAAGCACTCCTCGAGCGCGACGATCTGAAACAGCCGCTGGATCGCGACCGGCCCGCGCACCAGCACGAGGCGCCGGCCCGCGCGCCGCGCGCGCCGCCGGGCGGCCACGAGCCGCGAGATCCCGGTGGAGTCGAGGAACTCGACCCTCGACAGGTCGATGACGAGCGGGTCGGCTCCATCGCGCTCGACGCGCCGCAGCGCCTCGTCGAAGCGATAGGCGTAGGCCAGATCCAACGAGCCGCGCATCTGCAGCTGCACGGCGTCTCCGGCGAGATGCTGGACCGTGAGCTCGAACGGGCTCATCGCATCTCCTCCCTGGTTCGGCGCCCGAAGGTGGTTTGGCGACCGACCGAGCGCCTACCCCGCCGCGCCCGGCGCCAACCACCCCTGAGCCGGACGTCGGACCTACCCGTCGAGCTCCACCGCCCGCGGCAGCGTGAACGTCGGGTACGTCCGTGAGCCGCCCGCGCTGCCGCGCACCCGCGTCTGGAAGCGGTACACGGCGACGCCGACGCCGCGCGGCGCCCGGAGCGTCACCCGGAACCCGCCGTCCCGGCTCGGCTCCAAGCGCCGGACCGTCTGCTCCTCGTCGCACGTGATCCGCCGCTTGACCACGATCCGCCGGACCGGATCGGCCAGCGGGCGCACCACCCGGCCGGTGAACGTCGCGCGCCGCCCCACGCTGTGGACGCTCTCGACCCGCAGGCGCCGGTGGAGCTTGAGGTCGAGCGATCGGCGCCGCCCCACGACCGCCTGGTAGCGCGCGCGGTTGGTGTGGCGTACGTCGGGCGGGGGCAGCGGGGCGGTCGTGCGGAAGGTGCCGTCGCGGCGGACCTTCGCGCGCGCCACGCGGCTGCGGCCGGCGAAGAGGATGTCGACGCGCCGCCCGACGAGGC
>JANJUA010000006.1 GCA_024710825.1 Solirubrobacteraceae bacterium | reverse complement strand
GGCTGCCCGTGCATCGTCGCCAACACCGGCGGCCTGGCCGAGGTGGTGCCCAACGACGACGTCGGCCTGCGCTTCCGCTCGCGCGACCCGCGCTCGCTGGCCCGGATGATGGAGCGGGTGCTGACCGACGACGCGCTGCGCAACCGCCTGGTCGCCGAGGCGTCCGAGCACGTGCTGCGCTTCGACTGGAACGACGTGGCGGCCAGCACGCGCCGCGTCTACGCGGAGCTCTCGGCACCCCACGGCCCGGCCGCTATCGTCAGCCGCCCATGAAGACGACCGTCACCGAGCTGCCCGAGTCCCGCGTCCGCGTCGAGGCGGAGGTCCCGCCGGAGGAGGTGGAGCGCCAGCTCGCCAAGACCGCCCGCCAGCTCGGGCGCGAGATGCGCATCCCAGGCTTCCGCAAGGGTAAGGTCCCGCCGCCGGTCGTCATCAAGCGCATCGGCCGCGAGGCCGTCCTCGACGAGACCGTCCGCGACGCCATCGGCCGCTGGTACGCCGACGCCATCGGCGAGGCGAAGATCGCCCCCGTCGGGGATCCGAACCTCGACCTCGGCGACCTGCCCGCCGCCGGGGAGCCCCTCACCTTCACCGTAGAGATCGGCGTGCGCCCGACCGCCGAGCTGGGGGAATACAAGGGCGTCGAGGTCGGCCGCCGCGAGCCGCAGGCCTCCGACGAGGCCGTGCAGGCCGAGATCGAGCAGCTCCGCGAGCGCGCCGCGCGCCTGGAGACCGTCGAGCGCGCCGCCGCCAAGGGCGACTTCGTCGTCATGGACTTCACCGGCTCGATCGACGGGGAGGAGTTCGACGGCGGCGCCGGCCGCGACCAGATGATCGAGCTCGGCTCGGGCCGGCTGATCCCCGGCTTCGAGGAGCAGCTCGAGGGCGTGACGGCGGGCGAGGAGCGGACGATCACCGTCACCTTCCCCGACGACTACGGCGCCGACCACCTCTCCGGCAAGGAGGCGCAGTTCGCGATCGTCGTCAGCGAGGTCAAGGAGCGCCAGCTCCCGGAGCTCGACGACGACTTCGCGATCGACCAGGCCGGCTTCGACTCCCTGGACGAGCTGCGCGAGGACATCCGCGCCAAGCTGCTGCAGGCCGACGAGCGCCAGGTCGAGCAGGCCTATCGCGAGGCGGTCCTCGACGCGGTCGTGCAGGGCGCGAAGGTCGACGTCCCGGAGACGCTCGTCGACGCGCGCGCCCGCGAGCTGTGGGAGCGCATGCTGCACTCCCTCTCGCACCAGGGGATCTCCCGGGAGGCCTACCTCCAGATCGCCGGCGGCGGCCGCGAGGAGTCCGAGCTGCTCGAGGAGGCCAAGCCCGACGCCGAGCGCGCCCTGCGTCGCGAGGCGGTCATCGCCGCGATCATCGAGGCGGAGGGCATCGAGACGGCCGACGGCGACGTCCTGGACGCCCTCCAGGAGTCCGCCGCCCGGGAGGGGGTCGCGCCCGAGAAGCTGCGCCAGCGCCTCGAGCAGAGCGGCCGTCTGGACGACCTGCGCGAAGATCTCGCCGCTCGGCGCGCGATCGACCTTCTGGTCGAGCACGCCACGCCGATCTCGGTCGAGCAGGCCGAGGCGCGCGGCAAGCTCTGGACGCCCGAGAAGGACTCCGAGCAGCCCGCGGGCGACCAGCAGCTCTGGACCCCGGGGGACTAAAGCCCCATCCGGCCCGGGCGACCACCTCGGTAGACTCAGCCTCTCGGCGCCGGGGAGGAACGCCTCGGCCGGGCACGAACGAAGCGAGGACCATGAGCCCACTAGTCCCCATGGTGGTCGAGCAGACGTCGCGAGGCGAGCGCGCCTTCGACATCTACTCCCGCCTGCTGAACGAGCGCATCATCTTCCTGGGGACCCCGGTGGACGATCAGATCGCCAACCTCGTCGTGGCGCAGCTGCTGCACCTGGAGTCCGAGGATCCCGACAAGGACATCTCGATCTACGTCAACTCGCCGGGGGGCTCCGTCTACGCGGGCCTGGCGATCTACGACACGATGCAGTTCATCAAGCCCGACGTGTCGACGATCTGCGTCGGCATCGCGATGAGCATGGGCGCCCTGCTGCTGGCGGGTGGCGCGGCGGGCAAGCGCATGGCGCTGCCGAACGCGAAGATCCTCATCCACCAGGTGTCGTCGGGCTTCCAGGGGCAGGCGACGGACATCGAGATCCACGCCCGCGAGATCATCGACATCCGCCAGCGCCTGGACCACATCATCGCCAAGCACACCGGCCAGACCTACGAGAAGGTCTCCAAGGACACCGAGCGCGACTACTTCATGTCCTCGGAGGAGGCCAAGGAGTACGGCATCATCGACCAGGTCATCTCCGAGCACTAGATCCCGATGGCGCGCCCGACCGACTCCAACGAGCAGCTGCTCTGCTCCTTCTGCGGCAAGTCGCAGCGGCAGGTCAAGAAGCTGATCGCCGGTCCGGGCGTCTACATCTGCGACGAGTGCATCGACCTCTGCAACGAGATCATCGACGAGGAGCTCACCGCTCCCCCGACGTTCGACATCGAGAACCTCCCGAAGCCGCGCGAGATCTGGGAGGTGCTCAACGAGTACGTGGTGGGCCAGGAGCCGGCGAAGCGCACGCTCTCCGTGGCCGTCTACAACCACTACAAGCGCGTGCAGATGATGCAGGTCGAGGACTCCGACATCGAGCTGCAGAAGTCCAACATCCTGCTGCTCGGGCCGACGGGCTGCGGCAAGACGCTGCTGGCCCAGACGCTCGCCCGGATCCTCAACGTGCCGTTCGCCATCGCGGACGCCACGGCGCTGACCGAGGCGGGCTACGTAGGCGAGGACGTCGAGAACATCCTCCTCAAGCTCATCCAGGCGGCCGACTACGACGTCAAGAAGGCCGAGACGGGGATCATCTACATCGACGAGGTCGACAAGATCGCCCGCAAGGCCGACAACCCGTCGATCACCCGTGACGTGTCGGGGGAGGGCGTCCAGCAGGCGCTGCTGAAGATCCTCGAGGGAACCACGGCGAGCGTGCCGCCGCAGGGCGGCCGCAAGCACCCGCACCAGGAGTTCCTGTCGATCGACACGACGAACATCCTGTTCATCTGCGGCGGCGCCTTCGCGAACCTCGACAAGGTCATCGAGCGGCGCATCGGCCACAAGGGCGTCGGCTTCGGGGCGGCCATCGAGTCCCACCACGTCAAGGACACCGGCGAGGTCTTCGAGCAGACGCTGCCGGAGGACCTCGTCAACTACGGGCTGATCCCGGAGTTCATCGGGCGCCTGCCGGTCGTCAGCGCCGTGCACCAGCTCTCGCGCGAGGACCTCATCACGATCCTCACCACGCCGCGCAACGCGCTGGCCAAGCAGTTCCAGCGCTTCTTCTCCTTCGACGGCATCGAGCTGGTGTTCTCCGACGACGCGCTCACCGCGATCGCCGACAAGGCGCTCGAGCGCGAGACCGGAGCGCGCGGCCTGCGCTCGATCATCGAGGAGATCCTGCTCGACGTGCAGTTCGAGCTGCCGTCGCGCCGCGACGTCAAGAAGTGCGTCGTCACGAAGGAGACCGTCGCCACCGGCCGGCCGCCCACGCTGGTCACCGAGGCCGCGGCGGGCGAGGACGAAGACGACCAGGCCGCGTCGGCCTGACGGCCACGGGGTAGCACGCGGACATGGGAGTGCTGTCGGTGCGCAGGAAGGTTCCGTGGCTGCTGCTGTTCGAGGCGGCCCGGTTGGCGCACGGCCATCTCATGGAGGTCACGTCGCCCGCCGATCGCGGCAAGATCGCCGAGATGGTGCGCCGCACGAAGGGCCGCCCGCAGCGGCTCACCGACCGCGACAGGGCCGAGCTCAAGCGCATCGGCGGCAAGCTGGAGCTCGGCTCGTTCCTGCGCTCCGCCGGTCCGCGGATGCTCGTCGGCGGCAAGCGCTAGCCCAGGCGGCTCGGCTCGCTGCGGGCGGCGCCGGCCATCTCGGCCGCGATCACGGCGACGAGGACGCCGACCAGCAGCGCGCTGAGCGACAGCGCCGGCAGTCCACCGCCGATAAGGCCGAGCGCCACGCACGCGGCGGCGCCAGCGAGCCGCTTCACGCTCAGCGTGCCGGCCATGCGCAGCCGGAACAGCACGTGACCCAGCAGGTAGATCGCGGGGCCGGCGGCGACCACGGCCAGCTCGGCGCCGGACAGCGCCGGGCCCGGGTGCGCGATCACGAGCTCGTCGCCGACCGCCGCGACGATCACGCCGGCCACCAGCACCACGTGCAGGTAGGTGTAGCCGTCGCGTGCGAGGGGGACGCGGTCGGGCGCGCGCTCCAGCCGGCGCTCGGCGATCGCCGCGACATAGTCGAAGTACAGCCACCAGAACGCGGCCGTGCCCAGGAACGCGACGGAGAGCGCGACGACCCGGGCGACGGTCAGCTCGAGCCCGGACGTCGTCGCCCCGGTGATGACGATCGTCTCGCCGAGGGCGATGATGACGAAGAGCTGGAAGCGCTCGGCGAAGTGGCCGGTCGCCACCTCCCAGGCGGTCGTGGCCACGCGGCGCACCCCCGGCACCCAGTAGGTGGCGAACGGGCCGGCGTAGTCGACTGCCAGCGCGGCGAGCCAGAGCACCGTCCGCGCCGTGCCGTCCGTCAGCGCGCCGGCGATCCAGAGGACGCCCGCCGCGCAGAACCAGGTGAGGATGTGCCCCGCCCTGCGCCGCTCGACGGTGCCGGGGCCGGCGGCCACGAACGTCAGGAACAGATGACGGCCGACCTGGATCGCGACGTAGCTGGCGGCGAACAGCAGCGCCCGGTCGCCGAACGCGTCGGGGATCGCGACCGCCATCACCAGGCTGGCGAGCATCAGCGCGACGAGCAGCAGCCGCACGGTCGCCGACTCGGGATCGAGCTCGTTCGTGACCCACGTCGTGTAGTTCCACGACCACCAGACGACGAGCAGCACCAGCGCCGCCCGGCCCGCGCCCTCCCACGTGAGGTGGTCCAGCAGCAGGTGCGAGACCTGCGTCACCGCGAAGACGAAGACGAGGTCGTAGAAGAGCTCGAGCGAGGTGACGCGCACCGGGCCCGAGCCGGGATCCCGCCGGTAGCGCCCCCCGATCGCCATGCGAGGACTATGACGAACGTACACTCCGTCGCTCACATGAGCGACCTGGAGTCCCGCACCCGCTTCGAGCCGGCCGAGGTGGAGTCGCGCATCACCGAACGCTGGCTGAGCTCAGGGCTGTTCCACCCCGATCCCGAGGGGTCGCCGGACGAGAACTACTCGATCGCGATCCCGCCGCCCAACGTCACCGGCGCGCTGCACATGGGCCACGCCCTCAACGGGACGATCCAGGACTGCCTGATCCGGCTGGCCCGGATGGACGGTCGCCGCACGAAGTGGATCCTGGGCACCGATCACGCCGGCATCGCCACGCAGAAGCAGGTCGAGCAGCTGCTCGCCAGCGAGGGCACGAGCCGCGAGCAGCTCGGGCGCGAGGCCTTCAACGCCCGCGTCTGGGAGTGGCGCGAGGAGTACGGGCAGACGATCGTCGGCCAGCTCAAGCGCCTCGGCGCGTCCTGCGACTACGAGGACGAGCGCTTCACGCTCGACGACGGCTACGCCGACGCGGTCCTGCGGGTCTTCGTCGCGCTCTACGAGAAGGACCTCATCTACCGCGACAACCGCATGGTCAACTGGGACCCGGGCCTCGGCTCGGCGATCAGCGACCTCGAGGTCGAGGATCGCGAGGTCACCGACACGCTGTACTCGATCGCCTACCCGCTCGAGGACGGCGGCGAGATCGTCGTCGCGACGGTGCGGCCCGAGACGATGCTCGCCGACACCGCCATCGCGGTGAACCCCGGCGACGAGCGCTACCGCGACCTCATCGGCCGCACGGCGATCCTGCCGCTCGTCGGCCGGCGCCTGCCGGTGATCGGCGACGAGTACGTCAAGACCGACTTCGGCACCGGCGCCCTGAAGATCACGCCCGGCCACGACCCCAACGACTTCGAGATCGGCCGCTCGCACGGCCTGTCGGAGATCACGGTCATCGGCGAGGACGGCCGGATGACCGAGGACGCCGGACCCCGGTTCGCGGGGCTGACGGTCGACGAGGCGCGCGAGCGCGTGGTCGAGGCGCTGGACGCGGAGGGCGCGATCCGCGCGCGCGAGGCGTACACGCACGTCGTGCCCTTCAGCCACCGCTCGGGCGCCCGCGTGGAGCCGCTCATCAGCCTCCAGTGGTTCATGCGGATGGAGCCGCTCGCCGCGCCCGCCATCGAGGCGGTGCGGGACGGGCGCGTGCGCTTCGTCCCGGAGCGCTGGGAGCGCGTCTACCTCCAGTGGATGCGGGAGATCCGGCCCTGGTGCGTCTCGCGTCAGCTCTGGTGGGGGCATCAGATACCCGTCTGGTACCGCGGCGAGACCGAGACCTACTGCGGGATCGAGCCGCCCGAGGGCGACGGCTGGGTCCGCGACCCGGACGTGCTCGACACGTGGTTCAGCAGCGCGCTGTGGCCGTTCGCGACGCTCGGCTGGCCCGAGGAGACGCCGGAGCTGCGCGCGTTCTACCCGACCCATGCCCTCTCGACGGCTCGCGACATCATCTTCCTCTGGGTCGCCCGGATGATCATGATGGGCCTCGAGTTCCGGGGCGAGGTCCCGTTCCGCGACGTCTACATCCACTCGGTCATCCAGGCGCCCGACGGGCGCCGGATGAGCAAGTCGCTCGGGACGGGCATCGACCCGCTCGACGTCATCGACGCGCACGGCGCCGACGCGACCCGCTTCGGCCTGCTGGCGATGTCGTCGACCCAGGACGTCCGCTACAGCGCCGAGAAGGTCGAGCAGGGCCAGCGGCTGGCCAACAAGCTGTTCAACGCGTCGCGCTTCGCGCTGCTGCGGCTGGCCGACGGCGTCGAGGCGTCGCCGGGCACGGGTGCGACGAGATCCGTGGAGGATCGCTGGATCCTGTCGCGCCTGCAGCGGGCCAAGCGCGCGACGCGCGACGCGATCGAGGCCTACGAGTTCCACCGGGCGGCGCTCGGGCTCTACGACTTCGTCTTCGAGGAGCTCTGCGACCGCTACATCGAGCTGGTGAAGCCGCGGCTCGACGACGAGGACGTCCAGGCGACGCTGCTGCACGTGCTGCGCGAGACGCTGGCGATGGCCCATCCGGTGATCCCGTTCGTGACGGAGGAGATCTGGTCGTACCTGCCGGACTCCGAGGGGCTGCTCGCCGCCGCGCCGTACCCGCCGGCCGACGACGCGTTGCTCGACGAGGCCGCCGAGGCGGCGATCGAGCGCCAGTTCGAGGCGGTGGGCAAGGTCCGCGCCTGGCGCCAGGCGGTCGGCGTGGCTCCGGGGCCGAAGCTGCGCGCGTACGTGTCGGGCGACTTCGAGGGCATCCTCGACGGCATCGCGCTGCTCGCGCGCCTGGAGCTGGCGACGGGCGACGAGGAGCCGGCGGCGGTGGTCCCCGTGTCGGGCGGATCGATCGCGATCCTGCACAGCGACGCCGTGGACCTCGACGCGCACGCCAGGCGCGCGGACGAGCAGCGGGCGACGCTGGAGGGCGAGATCCGGCGCGCCGAGGGCAAGCTCGCCAACGAGGGCTTCGTGGCCAAGGCGCCCGCGCCGGTCGTCCAGTCCGAGCGCGACAAGCTGGCGCGCCTGCGGCGGGAGCTGGAGGAGCTGTAGGTGGCCTCCCCGGGGACCGTCGACGATCGCGGGCCGGGCCGCTGATGGCCCGCCGCGAGCCCATGGGCGTGGGCCGCTGGACCGAGGCCGACGCCGAGCGCTACCTGCTGGGCCTCGAGCTGTTCGGCATGCGCTTCGGGCTGGACCGCATGCGGCGGCTGCTCGTGACGCTCGGCGAGCCGCACTC
>JANJUA010000443.1 GCA_024710825.1 Solirubrobacteraceae bacterium | reverse complement strand
GCTGGCGGGCCGCGTCGCGTGGCGCGCGCTCATCCCGACGGCGGCGCTGACCTCGCTCGGCATGGCGGGCGTCAGCGTCTACTCGACGATCTACATGTCCCACGCGATCACGGTCTCGACCGAGCGCTTCGGCCCGATCGGGGCGGCGTTCGCCGTCGTCTCGTGGCTCATCGCGGTGGCGCTCGTCATGGTCGTCGCCGCGGTCCTCGGCGCGACGATCGCGCAGCGCGCCGCCGCATCCGACCCCTCCAGCGATGAGGATGGCGTGCCATGACCGCCTCCCGTGGCCGCCGCGCCGCCGCCCTCGCGCTCGTCGTCGCCGGCGCGCTCGTCGCCGTGATCGCCGTCTTCGCGACCTGGACGCAGCGACAGCTCCTCGACCAGCGCGCCTGGGAGGAGACGTCGAGCTCGCTCATCGCCGACCCGGCGATCCAGCACGCGCTCGCCGACTACATCGTCGACCAGGTCTTCGAGCAGGTCGATCTGGACCGGATCCAGGAGGCCCTGCCGCCGCGGCTCGCTCCACTCGTCGCCCCCGCCGCCGGGGCGCTGCGCGAGCCGATCGACCGCGCGGTGCGCCGCGCGCTGGACGCTCCGCGCGTGCAGGCGCTGTGGAACGCGGCCGCGTCGGCGACGCACGCGCAGTTCGTCAACCTCGTGGAGGAGCGCGGCGTGGCGCTGCGGCTGCCGAACGGCGGCGCCGTCGTGCTCGACCTGCGGCCGATCGTCACCGAGGTCGGGCGCCGGGTGGGGGTGCCGCTGACCGGCGAGCGGCTGCCCGCGGGCGCGGGCGTGATCGTGGTGATGAGCGCCGATCAGCTCGACGCGCTGCAGCGGGCCGTGAAGCTGCTGCGGGCGCTGGCGCTCGGGCTGTTCCTGCTGGCGGTGGCGCTCGTCGCCGGCGGCGTGTGGCTGGCCCGCGGCCGGCGCCGCGAGACGCTGGCCACCGCCATGCTCGCGCTCGTCGTCGCGATGATCGTCGTGCTGCTCGCGCGGCGGCTCGTGGGCGAGGGCGTCGTCGGCCACCTCGCGACCACGGACACCGTCCAGGCCGCGGCGGACGCGGCCTGGCGGATCGGGACGGAGCTGCTCGCGCAGATCGCGCGCACCACGCTCGTGCTCGCGCTCGTCCTGCTGCTCGCCGCGTGGCTCGCCGGCCCGGGTCGGCTGGCCGAGCGCCTGCGGCGCCTGGCGCGTCCGGTGCTCACCGGGCGGCCCGAGCTCGTCCACGGCGCCGTCCTCGCCGTGCTGCTGGCGCTGCTCGCGCTCGGCGTGGTGCCCGGCATCCGGACCGCCGTGGGGGCCGTGCTGATCGTCGCCGTGGGGATCGGCGGGGTGGAGCTCGTGCGCCGCCGCGCGGTCGCCGATCGCAGGTAGCGCCTCGCGGATATCTTCAGGTCGATGGAACCGATCGTGCTCTGGGAGCCCTCGGCGGATCGCGTCGAGCGCGCCGTGTTGACCCGCTATCAGCGCTGGCTCGGCCGGCCGGACGCGACGTACGCGGAGCTGTGGCGGTGGTCGGTCGACGACGTCGAGGCCTTCTGGGCGTCGATCTGGGAGTTCTTCTCGGTCGAGGGCGGATACGATCGGGTGCTCGGGTCGCGGGCGATGCCCGGCGCCGAGTGGTTCCCGGGGGCGCGGCTCAACTACGCCGGGCACGTGTTCCGCGACAAGCCCGACCACGCGGTGGCGATCCGCCACGCGGGCGAGCTGACCGACGGCGTGGGGGAGATGACCTGGGGGCAGCTGCGGGAGCTGACCGGTCGGATCGCCGCCGGCCTGCGCGCGCAGGGCGTCGGGGCCGGTGACCGCGTCGTGGCCTACGTGCCGAACGTGCCGGAGTCGATCGCGGCGTTCCTCGCCTGCGCGTCGATCGGCGCGATCTGGTCGTCGTGCTCGCCGGACTTCGGCGCGCGCACGGTCGTCGACCGCTTCGCGCAGATCGAGCCCAAGGTGCTGATCGCGGTCGACGGCTACCGCTACAACGGCCGCGACTTCGACCGCCGCGAGATCGTCGACGGGCTGCGCCGGGATCTGCCGACGCTGCGCGCGACGGTGCTGCTGCCCTACCTGGACGCCGAGGCGACGCTGGACGGCGCGCTGCCCTGGGAGGACTTCCTGGGCGCGCCCGGCAGCGCTCCGACGTTCGAGGCGCTGCCGTTCGACCATCCGCTGTGGGTGCTCTACAGCTCGGGCACGACCGGCCTGCCGAAGGCGATCGTGCAGGGCCAGGGCGGGATCCTGCTCGAGCAGCTCAAGCACCACAACCTGCACGTCGACGCGCAGGCCGGCGACCGGATCTTCTGGTTCACGACGACCGGCTGGATGATGTGGAACTTCCTCGTCGGCTGCCTGCTGACCGAGGCCTCGATCGTGCTCTACGACGGCAACCCGGGCTACCCGTCCCTGGACCGGCTCTGGGACCTGGCCCACGAGGCGCGGGTGACGTGCTTCGGGACGAGCGCGAGCTTCCTGGCGGCCTGCATGAAGGCGGGCGTCGAGCCCGGCCGGGGGCGGGACCTGAGCGCGCTGCGCAGCGTCGGCTCGACGGGCTCGCCGCTGGCGCCCGAGGGCTTCCAGTGGGTCTACGACCACGTCGGCGCCGACACGTGGCTGTTCTCGACATCGGGCGGCACGGACGTCTGCACGGCGTTCGTCGGCGGCGTGCCGACGCTGCCGGTCTACCGCGGCGAGCTCCAGGGCCGTGCGCTCGGCGCCAAGGTCGAGGCCTACGACGAGGAGGGCCGGCCGGTGATCGGGGAGGTCGGCGAGCTCGTGCTGACCGAGCCGCTGCCGTCGATGCCGCTGTACCTCTTCAACGACCCCGACGGGTCGCGCTACCACGAGGCCTACTTCGACATGTACCCCGGGATCTGGCGTCACGGCGACTGGATCGAGATCACCGAGCGCGGCACCGCGATCATCTACGGACGCAGCGACTCGACGATCAACCGCGGCGGCATCCGGATGGGCACCAGCGAGATCTACCGCGCCGTGCTCGCGGTGGACGAGATCGTCGACGCCCTCGTCGTCGACGTGGACGGCTGGATGCCGCTGTTCGTCGTCCTGCGCGAGGGCGCCGAGCTCGACGAGGATCTGGAGCGGCGGATCGCCGAGCGCGTGCGCGAGGACTGCTCGCCGCGCCACGTCCCGAACGTCGTCTACCGGATCGACCAGGTGCCGCGCACGTTGTCGGGCAAGGTGCTCGAGGTGCCGGTCAAGCGCATCCTCCAGGGCACGCCCGTCGAGAAGGCCGCGAGCCGCGACAGCCTCGCCGACCCGGCCGCGCTCGACTGGTTCGTGGATCTCGCCGCGACGCGCTGAGCCGGGAGCCGTCGCCCTCGTCGCGTAGCGTCCCCGCCGTGTCCGACGCGGCCTTCGAGGCCCTCGTCCCCCGCTGGCTGCGACTGGCGTCGCTCGTCGCCGCGCTCGTCACCATCCCGGTGGTGCTCCTCGACGCCGTCGAGGGCCTGCCGGCGTGGCTGGCCACGTCGGCGCACGTGCTCAACTGGGCGGTCTGGTCGGTGTTCCTGGTCTCCCAGGTCGTGGTGCTCGTCAGGGCGCCGACGCCGTGGGCGGCGATCAAGGCCAACCCGGTGCTGCCGATCGTCACGGTGTTCACCGTCCCGTTCGCGCCCGCCGGGCTGCAGGTCTTCCGGCTCCTGCGCCTCGGGGCGCTGCTGGGGGTGGCCCATCACGCGCAGTCGCTGTTCTCGTTCCGCGGCCTGCGCTACGCCGGAGCGATGCTCGCGCTGGTCGTCGTCGGCGGTGGGGTGCTCTTCGCCGCGGTGGAGCACAGCGCGCAGGACCTCTC
>JANJUA010000440.1 GCA_024710825.1 Solirubrobacteraceae bacterium | reverse complement strand
CGGCGCCGGCCGCGCCCGTCGCCGATGAGCTCCCCGGCGATCGGCTGGAGGTCCTCGGGCAGCCGGAGCGCCCCGGAGAGCTCGCCGGTGCGAAGGATCGACAGCTCGAGCGGTCGTCCGTCCGCGTCTGTGGTGACGGCGATGCGCTGCTCGCCGGTCGCGCCGGCCTCGCCGCTCCAGTCGCCGCGCTCGAGCGCGCCTTCGAGCGCCGCGCCGCGGGTCAGCACGTGCGTGCGCCGCCCGTCGCGCTCGTCGACGACGGTCCCCTCGACGAGCCGGGCGTCGAGCGCGATGCTGCGTGTGCCCTCGTCGGCGTGGGCGTGGGCGGTCAGGACGATGCCGTTCGTGTCGATGCGCTCGGCGCGCCGGCCCAGCAAGGGCTCGCGGCCCTCGCCCAGGGCGGACATCCCGACGTCGGCGTCCCGGGCGTTGTCGAAGGACCAGCTCTCGCCCCCGCCGAGCGATACGAGCAGCGCCGCGCGCGCGGTCGCCCCGTACGTCTTCGAGATGCCCGCCGCGTCGATCCAGGCGTCCGCTCCGGCGCCCGTCTCCAGGCCGAGGCTCGTGTCGCCCAGGTAGGTGACGAGCACCGTGCCGTCCGAGTGGTGCTCGACGAGGACCGCCTCGTCACGTCCGATGCGCACGATCCCGAGG
Source organism: Solirubrobacteraceae bacterium (assembly GCA_024710825.1). Lineage (GTDB taxonomy): Bacteria > Actinomycetota > Thermoleophilia > Solirubrobacterales > Solirubrobacteraceae > Capillimicrobium. Next base: position 6,490 of record JANJUA010000440.1, on the reverse strand, counting down.
TTCATGTGCGCGGAGTCCTCCGTGGCGTCGACCGCCACCGGGCAGGGGCGTTGGTCGAGGTCGCAGACGCCGCCCCGCACGATGCACAGCGCACGCTCGAACTGCCGCACGACCGCCGCGCCGATGTCGCGGCCGCCCACCACCCCGACCGCCGCGACGAGGACGAGCGCGACGAGCGCGACCACCCCGAGCCACTCGATGGACGCCTGTCCGCGCTCCGACATGGACGGGAGGCTGCCGAGCGAAACGCACCGTGACAGCACGAAACTGCAACAACTCTGTTGCAGCCCCTGTCATGCGGCCGCCGAGTCTGGAAGGCTGACCCTCGCAATGAGCAACGACAGCGACGCCCTCGTCTTCTTCGGCGCGACCGGCGACCTCGCCCACAAGAAGATCTTCCCCTCGCTCCACGCGCTCGTCGCCCGGGGAGCCCTCGACGTGCCGGTCATCGGCGTCGCCAAGGCCGGCTGGGATCTCGAGCGGCTCAAGCAGCGCGCGAGAGAGAGCATCGATCGGCACGACGACGCGCTCGACAAGCTGCTGTCGCTGCTGCGCTACGTCGACGGCGACTACGACGACGACGCGACCTTCGTCGCCCTTCGCGAGCAGCTCGGCGCCGCGCGGCGCCCGCTGCACTACCTGGCGATCCCCCCGAGCCTGTTCGGCGAGGTCGTCCAGGCGCTGCAGCGCAACGGCTGCGCCGACGACGCCCGCGTCGTCGTCGAGAAGCCGTTCGGCCACGACCTCGCTTCGGCGCGGGAGCTCAACCGGGTGCTGCACGCCGTCTTCCCCGAGAGCTCGGTCTTCCGGATCGACCACTACCTCGGCAAGGAGCCGGTCGAGAACATCACGTACGTCCGCTTCGCGAACACGTTCCTCGAGCCGCTGCTGCGCCGCGAGTACGTCGACCACATCCAGATCACGATGGCGGAGGCCTTCGGGGTCCAGGGCCGCGGCCGCTTCTACGAGGAGGCGGGCGCGATCCGCGACGTCGTGCAGAACCATCTCCTCCAGGTGCTCGCGCTGCTCTGCATGGACCCGCCGGCCGAGCACTCCCCGGAGGGGATGCGCGACGAGAAGGTCCGGTTCCTGCGGTCCCTGCGCCCGCTCGGCAAGCGCGACGTGGTGCGCGGCCAGTTCGCCGGCTACCGCGACGAGGACGGCGTCGCCCCGGACTCCACCGTCGAGACGTTCGTGGCCGTGCGCCTGCACGCCGACTCCTGGCGCTGGGCCGGCGTGCCGTTCCTCATCCGCGCCGGTAAGGAGCTGAAGGAGACGGTGACCGAGGTCGACGTCGTGCTCAAGCGCCCGCCGCAGCGGGTGTTCGACACCGGCGGCCCGAACCGCCTGCGCTTCCGGATAAGCCCGGACGTCGGCACGACGCTCGACGTCCGCGCCAAGGAGCCGGGCGAGGCGATGGTCGGCCGCGACGTGTCCCTGTCCGTGCACCGCCAGGCGGCGGAGGACATGGAGCCCTACGAGCGGCTCCTCGGCGACGCGCTCCACGGCGACCAGTCGCTGTTCGCCCGGCAGGACACCGTCGAGGCCGCCTGGGAGATCGTCGACGGCGTCCTCGACGACGCGACGCCGGTACACCCGTACGACCCGGGCTGCTGGGGCCCGGCGGAAGCCGACGGCCTGCTGCCGCGCGGCGCCGCGTGGCATGACCCCGAAGCCGAAGGAGGCCGTCCGTGACCCACACGACGCCCGTGCACGAGACTGCCGAGTGGCAGGCGCTCGAGGCCCACCACCGCGATGTGCGCGACGTCCACCTGCGCGACCTCTTCGACCAGGACGCCGAGCGCGGCGAGCGGATGACCGCCGAGGGCGCCGGGGTCTTCCTGGACTACTCGAAGAACCGGGTCACCGACGAGACCATGCGCCTCCTGCTCGCGCTGGCCGAGGCGCGTGGCCTGCGCGGCCGCATCGACGCGATGTTCGCCGGCGAGCACATCAACGTGAGCGAGGACCGGGCGGTGCTCCACACCGCGCTGCGCCTGCCGCGCGACGCCCGGCTCGTCGTCGACGGCCAGGACGTGGTGGCAGACGTCCACGCAGTGCTCGACCGGATGGCCGACTTCTGCGAGCGCGTGCGCTCGGGCGCATGGACCGGGCACACCGGCTCCCGGATCCGCAACGTCGTCAACATCGGCATCGGCGGCTCCGACCTCGGCCCGGCGATGGCCTACGAGGCGCTGCGCTTCTACAGCCGCCGCGACATGACGTTCCGCTTCGTCTCCAACGTCGACGGCAACGACTTCGCCGAGGCGGTGCGCGACCTCGCCCCGGAGGAGACGCTGTTCGTCATCTCGTCGAAGACGTTCGGGACGCTCGAGACGCTGACGAACGCGCACACCGCCCGCGACTGGGTGCTGGCGGGGCTCGGCGGCGACGAGGCCGCGGTGGCCAAGCACTTCGTCGCGGTCTCGACCAACGCCGAGCGGGTCGCCGCGTTCGGCATCGACACGGCGAACATGTTCGAGTTCTGGGACTGGGTCGGCGGTCGCTACTCGTACCCGTCGGCGATCGGGCTGTCGCTCATGGTCGCGATCGGGCCCGACGCGTTCGGCGACATGCTCGCCGGCTTCCACGCGATGGACGAGCACTTCCGCACGACGCCGTTCGAGCGCAACCTGCCGGTCCTGCTCGGTCTGATCGGCCTCTGGTACAACGACTTCTTCGGAGCCGAGACGATCGCGGTGCTGCCGTACGACCAGTACCTCGCGCGCTTCAGCGCCTACCTCCAGCAGCTCGACATGGAGTCCGACGGCAAGCACGTCGACCTCGACGGGCGCCAGGTGGAGGTGCAGACCGGTCCGATCGTGTGGGGTCAGCCGGGCACGAACGGCCAGCACGCCTTCTACCAGCTCATCCACCAGGGCACCAAGCTCGTCCCGTGCGACTTCCTCGGGTTCGTGGAGACGCTCAACCCGCTCGGCGACCACCACGACCTGTTGATCGCCAACCTGCTCGCCCAGACCGAGGCGCTGGCGTTCGGGCGCGACGCTCCGGAGCCCAACCGCGTGACGAAGGGCAACCAGCCGACGAACACGATCCTGTGCGACCGGCTGACGCCGCACGCGCTGGGGACGCTCGTCGCTCTCTACGAGCACAAGGTGTTCACCCAGGGAACGGTGTGGGGCATCGACTCGTTCGACCAATGGGGCGTCGAGCTCGGCAAGGAGCTCGCGCAGCGGATCATCCCGGAGCTCCAGGCCGACGAGGAGCCCGACCTGCGGCACGACAGCTCGACGAACGCGCTCATCCGGCGCTACCGGGCGGGGAGGTCGCGGGCGGCGGCAGGCTGAGAGGGGGCACGGCCTGCGGTGGGCGCCGGGCGCCGCGATGGCTCAGCCCCGCTGGCTGAACCAGCCGCCCGACTCGAGCTCACGGAAGACGACGAGGTCGAGCCCGTCGACGGTCACGACCTCCCAGTAGCGTCGCCGCAGGGGCCGGTCCGTCCACCAGCGGTCCTCGACCAGCCACGACTCCCGCACGGAGTCGACCGTCCGGCCGTCGATCGTGAGCGGACGTCCGCGCCCGTCGGCGCGCACGCGGGCGCGGCGCGGCACGCCGAGACGCCGCGGTCTGGTCATGTGAGCGGACGTCCACGTCCATCCACCCGCACGCGGGCGCGGCGCGGCACGCCGAGACGCCGCGGCCCGGTCATTCGAACGGCGTGAGCACGACGCGGCGCTCCGGCACGCGCGAGTCCGGGTCCACGGCGAGCACGCGCAGCGCCGCCTCCGGGCCGGCCGCCGCCCGCGCCTGGGCGATCGCCTCTCGCAGGCGGGCGGCACGATGCGCGGCGGAGTCCTCCAGCAGCGGACGCTGATCTCCGCCGAGCGGGCCGAAGCGCTCGACGCTCAGCCGCAGCGCCTCCGCCGGCGACGGCAGCAGCATGATCCGGCGCCCCAGCGCGAGGCGCATCCGCAGCGGATCGGCGAGCGCCTCGCGGAAGACGACCCGCTCCCGCCACGTACCGCCCTCGACCAGCTTCGCCGCGACGACCATCGACCGCACGGTCCGACCACCACGCTCCCGGCGGGCGAGCACCCTGTCGACGAGCAGGCCCAACGCCCGCTCGAGCTGCTCGCCCGAGCCGGCCTCCGGCAGCTCCAGCGTCTCCGCGAGCGTCTCGCCCGCCACCCGCGGACGCAGCGGCGACTCGTCGCGACCGCGCACGAGAGCGTGCGCCGCGATCCCCGCCGGCCCGAAGCGGTCCGATAGCTGCGCCCGGGTCAGGGCGGCGACCGCACCGAGCGTCGCGACGCCCAGCCGCTCCAGCGGGTCGGGCAGCGCGGACGTCACCGGCCGCAGCCGCAGGAGCCCCACCGGCTCGTCGCGCAGCGCCGCCGCGGCGTCACCGTCCATGACCTCCGGGCGCCGTGCGCGCGCTCGGTGCGCCATCGCCAGCGCGGCGAACCGCGAAGCTCCCGCGCCGAGCCGTGCCGGCCGCTCCAGCGCCCGCCGCGTCGCGGCGAGCGTCCCGTCGAGCGTGCCGCCGTGCAGACGGCGCAGGCCGGACGCGTCGAAGCAGGCGACGCCCTCCCGCTCGCTCTCCACCGCCGCGCCGATCGACTCGAGCCGGGCGAGCACGCGCTCCCAGGCATCGGCGACGCCCATCGGGTCCGGCGGCACCAGGACCAGCCGCGGGCAGCGCGCGAGCGCCTCCCCGAGCCGCATCCCGGCCCGCACGCCATGGGCTTCGGCGGCCAGCGAGACCTCGCCGATCAGCTGCTCGCGCCCCGGCTCCGGGGCGAGCGCCGCGGGCTCGCGCAGCAGCGCCTCGCGTCCTCCCGCGGCGATCGCGAGGGCGAAGCGGGGAAGCAGGACGCAGACCACCGACATCGAACACATGTTCGCATGGCTGGATCGGTCGCGCAAGCGCGCCGACGCGCCCGATCGACCCTGCGGCGCCCCGCCGTGCACCTCCCCTTCGGGCGCCCATTCAGCGACGCAGAATCCGCCCCACGCACCCCCGCTACGTCACGCGCCCCCGCCCGAACATCTCACCCAGCCGCAGGGCCACCCTCACGTCGCCCTCGATCCTCAGCCGGCCCGTCAGCACGGCCTTGCCGGGATCGAGGTCGCCACCGGCGATGCGGACGAAGTCGGTCACCGTCATGCGCAGCGTCAGGCGCGCGTCGACCTCGCGGCCAGGGCGGACGCTCGCCTTCCCATCCGTCACCTCCACGCTCCAGGGCTTCTCCGCGCCCTCGGCCGTCCGCAGCTCGTAGCGGATCGTCCCGGCGAATCCCGCCGCTCGCTCCGGGTCGAAGCGCAGCGCCATCGCGGCGAACAGCGCCCGCAGGCCGACGTCCGAGCCGACCGTCCGCTCGAGCAGCCGGTCGTCGCCGCGCCGCACGAGGGCGCCGAACGCCTGCTCGCCGCGCTCCGCCAGCCACGCCCCCACGCGCGGCCCCTCGCCGCCCGACCCCGCCGGTCGCCCGCCGTCCATCGGCGCGATCACATGGCTCCCGTCGCTCTCGCGCGCCGGCGCCCGCCGGGCCAGCGCCGCCTCCACCGCCGGCGCCAGGCGCGCCGCCTTCGCGGCCTCGCGCGCCTCGCGCCCGTCGACGAAGTGCGGCAGCACCCTCCCCCCGAACAGCTCGAGCGACTCGACGATGTGCTCGTGGCGATTCCTGCCGGCCTGGAGCACGAAGATGACCTGGTCGACCCCCGCCCGCTCGTAGCGCTCGACGAGCTCACGGACCTGCTCGGGCGTCCCGATCGCCCCGCGCAGCGACCCGAGGCCCTCTTGGAGGATCTTCACCCCGAGCGGCGTCTGGTCGGCGCGGACGATCCCGCGCGCGAAGCCGACCTCGTCGCGCCGCGCCTGGAACTCGTCCCAGATGCTCGTCCGTCCCGGGCGGTGATCGCCGAAGACGTAGTAGTGCGCGAGCGAGTAGCCGAAGAAGTGCGCCCCGTCGATCCCGCGCTCGATCGCCTCGGCCTCGTCGTCGGCGAGCATCATCGGCAGCACGACCGCGACGTTCGGGTTCACCGCGAAGCCGCCCGGCACGCAGCGATCCGAGGCGAGGATCGCGTAGTACTCGTCGACCCACTCCTTCGCCTCCTCCGGCTCGACGAACGAGAAGCTCAGGGCGCCGATGCCCTTCTCCGCCGCGAGCCGGATCGTCTCGCGCCGGGAGCACGCGACCCACAGCGGCGGGTGCGGCTTCTGCACCGGCTTGGGCACGACGTTGCGCGGCGGCATCGACACGAAGCGGCCGTCCCAGCCCGCGAACGGCTCCTCGACCATCATCCGGGTGACGACGTCGAGCGCCTCCTCCCACTGCTCGCGCTTCGTCTCCCGGTCGACGCCGAAACCGGCCAGCTCCGCGCCGGACGACGTCTCGCCCGTGCCGAGCTCGACGCGCCCGCCCGAGACCAGATCGAGCGTCGCCACCGTCTCCGCGCGCCGGGCGGGGTGCTCGTAGCCCGGCGGCAGCGGCAGGATGCCGAAGCCGAGCCGCAGGTTCGGCGC
>JANJUA010000435.1 GCA_024710825.1 Solirubrobacteraceae bacterium | reverse complement strand
TCTGCCGGTCCGGGCGCCGTCTCCGGCGGTCGCGCCTTCGTCCGTCCCGGCTTCGTGCGGGACCGGCTCCGATGAGCCGTCGTCGCCGCGGCCTCCTGCTCGCCGGCCTCGCTCTCCTGCTCGGAGGGCTGGCGGCATCGGACGTCGCCGGCCGCGAGGCGGCGCTGCGCAGCCAGGTCGGGCCTCTCGTCGACGTCGTCACCGCACGCCGCGCGCTGGCCGCCGGCACGCGGGTTCGCGAGGGCGACCTGGCGGTGCGCCAGGTTCCGACCCGGTTCGCCCCCGCGGGCACGTTCACCGCGCCGCACGAGCTGGCCGGCGTCCGCCTCGGCGCCCCGGTCGGAGCGGGCGCCGATGTCACCGCGGCCGCGCTCAGGCAGCCCGAGCCGGAGCCCGGGGCGCCCGTTCGCGAGGGGGAGCGCGTCGTCGACGTCGTGGCGCTCGGCTCGCCGCGTGCGATCCAGGCTGGCGCGCGCGTCGACGTGCTCGTCACCCGCGAGGCCGACGGCTCGGGCGCCGGGCGCACCACGCTCGCGCTGGAGGACGTCGAGGTGCTCGCCGCCCGGGCGGCGGGCGGCGGCGAAGGTCCGGATCGCGTCACCGCCTCCCTGCGCGTGACGCTGCGCCAGGCGGTCTACCTCGCGGCGGCCCAGTCGTTCGCCCGCGAGCTGCGCCTGCTGCCCCGTGCGGCCGGCGACCGCCGCACCACCCGCCGCGGCCTGGCGGTCACCGACGCGCTCTGACCCGCGCTGGTCGAGGTGACTGTCGAGTTAGCGTCGCATAGCGACGTCAAGTCGACAGCGACGTGCGAGGGCGGGCTCCACCGCTGAGATGATGCGACGGCCGTGCGCCGCCTCGTTCTCCTCGTGTCAGCGATCGTCCTCGTGGACACGATGTTCTACGCGGTCGTGGCGCCGCTGCTGCCGCACTACGCCGACGAGCTCGGCCTCTCGAAGACGGCGGCCGGCATCCTCACCGCCGCCTTCCCGGCCGGGACGCTGCTCGGCGCGCTCCCCGCCGGCATGCTCGTCGCGCGCGTCGGAGCGCGGCCGACGGTCTTCGTCGGGCTCGCGCTGATGGCGGGCTCGAGCGTCGTCTTCGGCTTCGCCGAGCACATCGTGCTGCTCGACGCCGCCCGCTTCGTGCAGGGCGTCGGCGGCGCATGCTCGTGGGCGGGCGGGCTCGCCTGGCTCATCGAGGCCGCACCGCCGAACCGGCGCGGCGAGCTGATCGGCACCGCGCTCGGCGCCGCCATCGGCGGCGCTCTCCTCGGCCCGGTCGTGGGCGCGGTCGCCGAGGCCACGGCGCCGCAGGCGGTCTTCGGCTCCGTCGTCGTCGTCGCGGCCGGGCTCGCGCTGTGGGCGGCGCGCACCCCGCCGCCGGCGCGCGAGGAGCCGCAGGGCCTCGAGGCGGTCGGCCGCGCGCTGCGCCACAAGCCGGTGCTCGCCGGCATGTGGCTCGTCGGGCTGCCGGCGGCGGGCTTCGGCGTCATCGGCGTGCTGGCACCGCTGCGCCTCGACGAGCTCGGCGCGACCGGCGCGGCGATCGGTGCGACGTTCCTCGTCGCGGCCGCGGCCGAGGCGCTCGTGAGCCCGGTGGTCGGGCGCGTCTCGGATCGCCGGGGCCGCATCGTCCCGATCAGGATCGGGTTGGGCTTGGCCGCGCTCCTGATGTGCCTCTTCACCCTGCCGGGCACGACGCTCGCCCTCGCCGGCCTCGTCGTCGTCACGCTCGCCTCGCTCGGCATCTTCTGGGCGCCCGCGATGGCCCTGCTCTCCGACGCCGCCGAGCATGCGGGCCTCCACCAGGGGCTCGCCTTCGCGCTGATGAACCTCGCTTGGGCGACCGGTCAGGTGACCGGCTCGGCGGGCGGCGGCGCGCTGGGGAAGGCCGCGGGCGATGGTCTCGCCGTGGGGCTGGTGGCGGCCGCGTCCGCGGCCACGCTCGCGGCGCTGGTCCTGACGCGCCGCCGTGGCCGCGCCGCCGCCGTGGTCTCGTAGCGTCAGTAGCGCCAGGTGTCCTCGAAGCCGGGCAGGCGCCGGCCGAGCAGGTCCTCGACCACCGTGAGGCCGGCGCGGGAGGCGCGGTCGACGCCGATGCCGCGGCTGCGGAAGGTCTCGCTGGCGAACCAGAGGCCGTCGACGTTCGGCGCTCGCCAGTGCGGGCGGTACGCGCCCACCAGGCCCGGCTTCTGGATCACCCCGAACGAGGGCTTGTGCACGAGGTGGCGGCGGCGCCAGACGGGGTTGGCGAGCGCCGGGTACATGATCCCGATCTCCTGCTCGAACTTGTCGAACATCTCGAGCAGGTAGCGCTGGTCCGAGCCCTTGGCTCCGGGGATGACGGCGCCCATCACGTAGAGGTAGGTGCCGGACGGCGCGGTCGTGGGGTCGTAGGCGGTCTGCTCGAAGAAGAACCCGGGGGTGCGGGTGAGCGGCGCGTGGAGCCAGGTCGAGAGCTCCTTGCGGTCGATCACCGCGGCGGGCTCCTTCGAGGCGAGGTACAGCCCGAGCCACGTGACCTTGTAGTGCGGCTGCGCGAGGTGCTTGATCTGACCGGTGAACCAGTCGGGCAGCTCCCATTCCGGCACGACGTCGAGCACGTCCCAGACGGGAAGCGTGGAGATGACCGCGTCGCACTCGAGGATCTCCTCCTCGAACACCTCGTTCGGCAGGATGCGCGGGCCGCGGGCCACCGCGACGCCCTTGACCTCGTGGTTCTCGATGATGACGCGCTGGGCCGGCGTGCCCATGCGGATCTCGCCGCCGTTCTCGGTGACGGCGTCGGCGAGGTCCTTGAAGAGGCCGTCCCAGCCCTGCTCGGGCCAGAACGAGTACCCGGCCATCCGCTTCTCCTCGTAGTGCATCTTGCGCACATACAGGTTGTCGCTCGCCGAGTGGTCGTACCACTCGTCGGTGAGACACTCGAGGACCGCGAGGTACTCCCACAGGTCGATGACGCCCTGGTCCGTGGTGTGCTGCAGCATCCACTCGCGCAGCGAGCGGTCGTCCCACGCGTCGAACTCCTCGAACGGCGTCTCCACCACCGCCCGGATGACCTTCTTCAGCTCGTCCTTGTTGCCCGCGTAGCGATCGCGGATCGAGCCCCAGCGGTCCTTCTCGTGATCCCACACCGGCATGTCGGAGGAGACGGGGCCGTGCCCGAGGCGCTTGCCGAGGTGCTCGAACACCTTGGTGATGCCCGAGCCCGAGTCCTCGAGCAGATGCCCGCCGACGTTCAGCTTGAAGCCCTCGTCCGGGACGGCCATGCCGCGCCCACCCAGGTGCGGCGACTTGTCGAGCACCACGACCTTCTTGCCCTGCTTCGCGAGCAGCGCGGCGGCCGTCAAGCCCGCCGCGCCGGCACCGATCACCACGACGTCCGTGCTAGCCACGAGT
>JANJUA010000416.1 GCA_024710825.1 Solirubrobacteraceae bacterium | reverse complement strand
GAGAGGTCTGGCGCGCCCGCGCCGTCGCGCGGCACATCTGGCGCGCTGAGCTCAGCGCGCCAGATGTGCCGCGCGACGGCGCGGGCGCGCCAGACCTCTCCAGCAGCAGCGCCGCGCCGACCAGCGCGAGCGCGGCCGGGTTCGGGCCCGGGCCGGTCGGGAACGCCATCGCTCCCGCGACCGCCAGCCAGCCCAGCAGCGCCAGCCACCGCGGCGCGCCCGCGCGGCGCACCAGCGCGTAGGCCAGCAGCGCCACCACCGCGTCGAGCGCCACGCGCAGCAGCCGCCACCACAGCAGCGACGGCCCGAAGAGCTCCACCGGCACCGCCAGCACCACCGGCTGGCCCGGCCCGTAGTTCCACCAGAAGTCGCGGTACGGCCACTGCCCGTCGGCGATCCGGCTCGCCGCCTGCAGCATCAGCCCCTCGTCGTGCGGCCCGACCTCCCACAGCAGCGTGAGGCCCGACAGCGCCGCGGCGCCGAGCAGCAACAGGACGGACAGCGCGAGGCTCGCTGTCGACTTCGCGTCGCTATGCGACGCAAACTCGACATCCACCTTGGCCGGCACCGCTAGAACCCCGCCCGCGGATGCCCGCCGGCCGCCGGGCCGCGCCATGGGCGGTCGTCCACCACCGCCTCGATCGGCAGCACGGCATCCCGCCGCAGCGCGCGCCGCTCCCGCAGCATCGCGGGCAGCAGCGGCAGCGCGCTCGCCACGCCCCACAGGTGCGCCCGCAGCCCCGGCGCCCCCGACCGCGCCGCCGCCACCAGCCACGCCGCCTGCCGGTAGGCGACCGCGCCGAGCCAGCGCGCCGGGAACGCCTTCGCCACCAGCAGCAGCGTGTTGCGCGCCACCCACCCGCTCACCGGCCGCGCGAGCTGCCCGGCGGACCCGCCGCCCGCATGCCGCGCCACCGCCGGCTCGTACGCCGCCCGCCAGCCCGCCAGCCGCAGCCGCAGCCCGAGGTCGACGTCCTCCAGGTAGGAGAACAGCCGCTCGTCGAAGCCGCCGACGGCGAGCACCGCGTCACGTCGGTAGAGGGCGGCCCCCGCGCAGGCCGAGAACACCTCCCCCGCCACGTCCCAGCGCCCGTCGTCGCGCCGGCCGCGACCCCGCTGCTCGCAGACGCCGTCGCGGCGCAGGAAGTCGCCCGTGTCGTCGAGCACCGCGGGATCGGCCAGCGAGACCATCTTGCTCGCCACCGCCGCCACGCCCGCGTCGCCCTCCAGCCGCGCCAGCAGCCGTGCATGCCAGTCCGCCGCCAGCTCGACGTCGGTGTTGACGAGCGCCACCGCCCCCGCCCCCTCCCCCGCCGCGATCCCCCGGTTCGCCGCCGCCGCGAAGCCGCGGTTCTCCGGCAGCGCCACGACGATCGCCCCCAGGTCCGCAGCCACCGCTGCCGACCCGTCGGACGAGCCGTTGTCGACCACCACGACCGCGTCGAACGGCCGCGTCTGCGCCGCGAGCGACGCCAGGCACGCCGGGAGCCACCGCGCCCCGTTCCAGCAGGGCACGACGGCGATCGAGCGCATCAAGCGCCCGGCGCCACCATGCGCGCCCCGAGCCCGCGCGGACGCACCCGGCGCGGGTCGGCGCGCGGCGGCCGCTCGTCCGCGCACGCCTCGTCGACGGTGCGCTTGACCTCGTGGCGGAAGTGCGTCACGTCGAAGCGCGCCGCGTTCGCCACGCACGCGGCGGGATCGACCGCCAGCGCGTCGAACCGCGCGACGACCTCCGCGAGCGCCGCCGGGTCCGGCTGGTCGTAGAAGGCGCCGGTGATGCCGCCCTGGACGGTCTCGCGCACGCCGCCCTCCGCCAGGGCGATGACCGGCCGGCCCGCCGCCTGAGCCTCGACCGCGGCGATGCCGAACTCCTCGGTCGCGGTCACGACGAGCGCCCGCGCCGCCGACAGCAGCTCCGCCGCCCGCCGGTCCGACACGCGCCCGGCGAAGCTCACGGTCGGTCCCGCCATCCGCCGCAGCCGCCGTGCCTCGGGGCCGTTGCCGACCACCACCAGCGGCAGCCGCAGCCGGTTGAACGCCTCGACCGCCTGGTGGATGCGCTTGTGCGGCATCAGCTCCGACAGCACCACGTAGAAGTCGCTCACCGGCCCCGGCTTGAAGCGGCCGGTCTCCACGGGCGGGTAGATGACGTCCGCGTCGCGGCCGAAGTAGCGCCGGATCCGGCCCCGCGTCGTCTCCGAGTTCGCGACGTAGCGATCGACCCGCTGCGCGGCGATCCAGTCCCACTGGCGCCAGCGCTGGAACACGATGCCGAGCGCCGCGCGCTGCACGACGTTGCGCTGCCCGAGCGTCTCGTCGCGCGCGTTCCAGGCGTAGCGGAAGGGGTTGTGGCAGTAGCAGACGTGCACGGCGCCCGGGTCGACGATCACGCCGTGCGCCCAGGCGCTCGAGCTCGACACCACCAGGTCGTAGCCGGAGAGGTCCAGCGCCTCCATCGCGTACGGGTAGAACGGGAGCAGCGGCCGGAACGTGCGCGCGGTGGGGCGCAGCCGCTGGAGGAACGACGTCTTGACGTTCCGGTGCGCGAAGCGCCCCTCGGTCCCCTTCTCGTCGTAGACCGCCGTGAACAGGTCGGCCTCCGGGTAGACGTCTGCGAGAGCGGCGAAGACTCGCTCGGCTCCGCGGACGTCCAGGAGGAAGTCGTGGACCAGTGCGACGCGCTGCTGCATCCGGGTCGAGTCTATGAGAGGACCGCGGCCACCGTGGTCCGCCGCCGTCCAGGATCGTCGACGGGCAAGGCCGCGCACCGGGGACCGTGAGCGTCCGCTCGCCGCGCACCGCAGGCTCGCGCTCGCCGCTCGGAAGTAGCCTCCCCGCCCATGCGAGTGGGGGTTGACGCCCGGCATCTGCCGCACGGCCGCGGGGTGGCGCGCTACCTGCGCCGGACGCTGGCCGCCCTCGCGGACGGCTTCCCGGACGACGAGTGGGTCGCTCTGGCGCCCGGTCGCGAGCCGATCGACGGCTGGGCGGGGCGACCGAACGTCGAGCTGCGCCGCACCGCGTTGCCGGGACGCGTCGTCTTCGGCGTCGGCGCGGTCACGCGGCGCCCGGCCCTCGAGCGGCTGCTCGGCGGCGGCCTCGACGTCGTCTGGCTGCCCGCCCCCGCGCCGGTGGGGCTCGACCGGTCCGCGCCGCTCGTCGTCACCGTCCACGACCTCTCCTTCGAACAGCGCGCCGGGGACTTCACCGCCTACGAGCGCGCCTGGCATGCCGCCGGGCGCCTGGGCACGCAGGCTCGCGGCGCCGCGCGGGTGGTGGCCGTGTCGCGGGCCACGCGCGACGCGGTCGTCGAGCGCTGGGGCGTGCCGCGCGAGCGGATCGACGTGGTGCCGGGCGCCGCGTACGAGACGCCGCGCGACGCGGTGGCC
>JANJUA010000196.1 GCA_024710825.1 Solirubrobacteraceae bacterium | reverse complement strand
GCGCCGAAGGCGACCGCCCGCACCGTCGCCGTCGTCTCCGCGTCACGGTGGGCGCGAGCGAAGTCGCGCAGCGAGCGGCCGTGGCTCTCGGCGTCCGACAGCGCGAACATGCGCGCCAGGTCGCCGGCCTCCCACGCCTGGGCGTAGCGCTCGGCCGTCCGCTGGGACTCCGGGACGTGCTGGCCGGCCAGCAGCGCGCCCGCCCCGAAGGCGAGCACGGCGGCGCCGGCGATGGGCGCGAAGCGACGCCACCGCGCACGTCCCTGCCGTTGTGCTGGATCGGTCAACGCGCTCAGACGGTAGATCATGGGTGAGCCATGACCGCCCTGGACTGGATCATCGTCGCCTGCGCCTCCATCGTCGCCGTCGCCGGCTATGGCCGGGGCTTCGTCGTGGGGGCGCTCTCGCTCGTCGGCTTCGTCGTCGGCGCCGTGCTCGGCACGCGGCTCGCCCCCGTCCTGCTGGAGCAGGGTTCGGCGTCGCCCTACGCACCCCTGTTCGGCCTCGCCGGGGCGCTGCTCGTCGGCTCTCTGTTCGCCGCCTGCCTCGGCGGCGTCGCGCAGGCGCTGCGCAGCGGCTTCCGGCTCCTTCCCGGCTTCCGGGCGGTCGACGGGCTCCTCGGCGCCGCGTTGAGCGCCGCGGTCGTCCTCGCGCTCGCGTGGCTGCTGGGCGCCGCCGCGCTCCACACGCCCGGCCAGCCCGACCTGCGACGGGAGGTCCAGCGCTCCGCGGTCCTCGGAACGCTCAACGACGTGCTGCCCCCCTCGGGGCCGATCCTCAACGCGCTGGCCCGGTTCGACCCGCTCCCGGCGCTCCAGGGCCCCGACGCCGACGTGCCCGCGCCGAACGCCGCGATCGCCCGCGACCCGGACGTGGCGCAGGCCGCGGCGTCGGTCGTCCGCGTGCTCGGGACGGCCTGCGGGCTAGGCGTCAGCGGGTCGGGCTGGGTTCCCGCGGAGGGCTACGTGGTCACCAACGCCCACGTCGTCGCCGGCCAGGACGACACGGTCGTCCAGGTCGGCGGCGAGGGGGAGCCGCTGGCGGCCGAGGCGGTGGCCTTCGACCCCGACCAGGACGTGGCCGTCCTCCGGGTCGCGGGCCTCACGGCGCCCGCGCTGCCGTTGCGCGACGAGGTCCCCGGCGGCACCGAGGCGGCGCTGCTCGGCTTCCCCGAGAACGGCCCGTACGACGTCCGCCCGGTGCGCGTGGGGGAGTCCCGCGACGCGCTCATGGACGACGCCTACGGCCGCGGCGCCCGGGAGCGGTCGATCGTCCCACTGCGCGGGCGGGTCCGCCACGGCAACTCCGGCGGCCCGCTCGTCGACGCGGAGGGGCGCGTCGTCGGCACGATCTTCGCCTCGACCGTCGGCGAGCGGCGCCGCGGCGGCTATGCGGTGCCCAACGCGGTCGTCGCCGACGTCGTCGGCCGTGCCGGCCAGGGAGTCGTGGACACCGGGCCGTGCGCGCGGTGAGGTACGGTCCGCCCGCCGTGACCCGCAACTTCGCCGACCGCCTCACCGACGCCGTGCTGGCCAAGGGCAACCCCGTCGTCGTGGGCCTCGACCCGCGGGTCGACCAGATGCCCGCGTTCGTGGAGGCCGAGCGGCCGATCGCCTCCTTCCACGAGCACGTCGTCGCGGCGGTCGCGCCGCTCGTGCCCGCGGTCAAGCTCCAGGTCGCGTTCTACGAGGCGCACGGCCTCGCCGGGATGCGCGCGTTCGCCGAGACGATCGCGACCGCCCGCGAAGCCGGCCTGATCGTGATCGGCGACGTCAAGCGCAACGACGTCGACTCCACCGCCCGCGCCTACGCCGACGCCTACCTCGGGCGCGTGCCCGAGCTCGACTGCGACGCGATCACCGTCTCGCCTTACCTGGGGCGCGACAGCCTCGAGCCGTTCGTCGAGGCGTGCGCCGACCGAGGGCGGGGGCTGTTCGTGCTCGTCAAGACGTCGAATCCGGGCTCCGGCGACATCCAGGACGAGCGCACCGGCGACGGGCGGACCGTGGCCGAGCGGGTGGCGGGCCTCGTCGACGAGCTCGGCGCGCCGCTCGTCGGCGAGCACGGCTACAGCGCGATCGGCGCGGTCGTCGGCGCGACCTACCCCGAGCAGGCCGTGGCGCTGCGCGCTCGGATGCCCCGCGCGCTGGTCCTGGTGCCCGGCTACGGCGCGCAGGGCGGGACCGGGGCGGACGCCGCGGCGAGCTTCGGCGCCGACGGCCTGGGCGCCGTCGTCAACGCCTCGCGCAGCATCACGTACGCCTACGGCGACCGCGACGTGACGGCCGTCGCGTTCGCCGAGCGGATCCGGGCGAACGTGACCCGGATGGCAGACGACCTCACCGGCGCGCTGGAGTCGCGCTAGCCTGCGCCGCCGTGGGGAAGACGCTCGTCATCGCCGAGAAGCCGTCCGTGGGTCGCGACGTGGCCCGCGTGCTCCCGGGACCCTTCCAGAAGCAGGAGGGCTTCCTCGAGGGCCCCGACCACGTGATCACGTGGGCGGTGGGCCACCTCGTGCAGCTCGCCGAGCCCGACGAGTACGACCCCAAGTTCAAGAAGTGGAAGATGGCCGATCTGCCGATCGTGCCCGACCGCTTCAAGCTCGTCGTCCGCGACGAGCGCTCCAAGAAGCAGATGAACGTCGTCTCGCGCGAGCTCAAGCGCGATGACGTCGACCTCGTCATCAACGCCTGCGACGCCGGCCGCGAGGGCGAGCTGATCTTCGCCTACCTCTACGAGAAGGCGAAGGCGGACAAGCCCGTCAAGCGGCTGTGGCTGCAGTCCATGACCAAGGAGGCGATGAACGCCGCGTTCGCCAACCTCCGCGACGCCTCGGAGCTCGCCACGCTCGAGGAGGCCGCCCGCTCGCGCTCGGAGGCGGACTGGATCGTCGGCATGAACGCGACGCGCGCCGCGACGATCCGCCTGCGCTCGTCCTTCGACGGCGCCGTCTCGCTCGGCCGCGTGCAGACGCCGACGCTCGCGATCCTCGCCCGCCGCGAGGAGGAGATCGCCGCGTTCACCCCCGAGCCGTACTGGCTCGTCGACGCGACGTTCGAGGCCGACGG
>JANJUA010000365.1 GCA_024710825.1 Solirubrobacteraceae bacterium | reverse complement strand
TCTCGTTCCTCTTCCGTGAACCCCCCGGACACGTTGCCGGCGGCCCTCTCGGCGGACCGCTGTGTGGCCTTCGTTACGCGTTTCCCCTCAGCCATTGCGAAGCACCTCCATGCGGAGAACGAGCCCCAGCCGCTCGACCTGCGGCGAGCGTAACGGCCGAACGGTCGGCAGCGGGCACCGCTAGTAGCCGACCAGCTCCCGCACGCGCGGCGCGACCTCCTCGCCCAGGCGGCGAACGAAGTCGACCGGGTTGTCGGCGGGCACGCTGACGAGCAGCGTGGGGAAGCGAAGCCGTCGGCGATTCGCGCCAGCTCGTCGGCCCAGCCGGCCGGGCTGGAGGTGAGCGCCATTCCGTTGAGGGCGCTCACCGTCTCCTCGGGGCGTCGGCCCGCGCCGCGCGCGGCCTCGTCGACGGCGGCGTGCATCGCGGGCGCGTCCTGCGGCTGCATGTAGCGCCCGCCGAGGCTCGGCAGCCAGCCGTCGGCGAGCCGACCGGTGAGGCGCAGCATGCGCGGGCCGTAGGCGCCGAGCCAGATCCCCATCGGGTGTGCCGGCGTCGGCCCGGGATGGGCGCCGATGACGCGGTAGTGCTCGCCCTCGACCTTCACCGAGCGCTCCTGCGACCACATCCCCCGGATGACGGCGACAGCCTCCTTACGCTGCTCGCGGCGTGCGACACCGCGCCCGGCGGCTGATCGCCGGCGCGGCGCGCCTCCCGGCGGCGCTCACGAGCCGAGCTCTCGCGCGGTCGGCGGGATCACGACGACCCGGCACGGCGCCTCGTCGGCGACGGACGCGGTGCGGCCGCGCGCGCGCCGCCTGCCGCCGAGCCGCCTGCCGATCAGGGACCCGCCCAAGTAGCCGGCGGGTCGCTGCAGGGGAAGCTCTCGGCGAGGGTCCGGTCGAGCTTCCCCTCCTCGTGCCGCCGCTCCCGCAGCAGCGCGACCCCGCTGGTCCGCGCGGAGTCCCCGGACCTTGCGGCCGTGGGCGCTGCCGCGGCCTCGCCGGCGATCGCCGGCTCCCCATGGGTGACGCCAGCCATCGACGGATCGTACGCCCGGCGGCCAAGCGCGACATCACGAGCTTCGCGCCCCGGCGCACGGCGGCTGGAGCGCGCCGGCGCTCAGGATTGCTGGTACTCGCGCAGGAAGCCCTCGAAGGTGCGCAGGTGGTTCTGCTCGTCGGCGAGGATCGTCGTCAGCATGTCCTGAGTGACCGGGTCGATGCCCTCGGTCGCCGCGATGAGGCGCGTGTAGTGGCGGATCGCGCCGCGCTCGGCGTCGATGACGCCGCGGATCACGTACTCGATGTCCAGCGAGTCGGCCGGCGGCTGCAGCGCGTCCTGACTCGCGGCGAACGCCTTCGATCCCGGGACGGTGCCGTACAGCTCCTTGATGCGCTTGGCGAAGAGCTGCGCGTGGCCGAGCTCCTCGGCGACGTCGGCGGCGAGCGACCTGACGACCTCCTGCGCGCGCACCCCGTCGGGGTTGGTCGAGTTGGCGATGTAGCTCATCACCGTCTCGATCTCCATCCAGTAGGCCTGCGTGAGCAGCTCGACGATCTTTGCGCGAGCATCGGCCTGGTCGTCGGAGAGGATGTCGCGAGAGCCCGCTGAGCCCGGCATGGCTGGTGCCTCCTTGTCGTCGGGAGCATGGAACGCTACGTGAGTCGTCCCGGCTTCGTCGTGTTTGGGCGCCACAACGAGGCCGTCCATCCGGGCGCGCATGGGCGGCTGGCGGAGTAGCCCGGCTAGCGCCGACGTGGCGCCCGTCTCGCAACCGGCTCAGCCGCGCCCTGAGAGCCCGAGGATGTAGTGGCGATGGGCATGCGAGACGAGCCGGTGGCGGCGCTCGTCGAGCATCCTGGGCCGGTGATCGCCGTGCGCGACCTGGCCAAGCGCTTCGACGGGCTCGAGGCGGTGAGCGGCGTGAGCTTCGGCGTCGCGCCGGGGGAGGCGCTCGGCTTCCTCGGCCCGAACGAGGCCGGCAAGACGACGACGATCTCGATCTTCTACACGCTGCTGGGTCCGAGCGCGGGCGGCGCGAGCGTCGCCGGCTTCGACGTCGCGCGGGCTGATGCACTCGCCGCAGGTGCTGTTTCGCGGCGAGCCGACGCTCGGCCTCAACCCCCAGACACCCAGCCGCATCTGGAGCTACATCGCCGAGCTGCGCGTCCGCGAGCGGATCACGACGTTCCTCGCCACCCACAACATGGAGGAGGCCGAGAGCTGCGAGCGGATCGCGATCGTCGGCCATGGCGAGCTGGTGGCGACGGGCAGCCCGGAGGCGCTCAAGGAGGCGGTGGGAGAGGACCGCATCGAGTTGTACGTCGACGACCCGGCCGAGACGATCGCCAAGGAACAACGCCTGCAGCGGCTTGCCGCAGCGCTCGATCGCTCATGGCAATTCCGCTGGGTTGACTGACCCCCGGCACCTCGAGCTGCTCGACCAGACTCGGCGCGATCGCGGTCGCTTCGACTCCGGCGAGCCCGCGCTCGACGCCCGGCTACGGCGCTACGCGGGCTAGAACCGCCGCCGCGACACCGCCGCCACCTGGGTGATCGCCACGCCGGACGACAGGGTCGTCGCGTACGCGAGGCGCGCTCGTCGCCTACGTCCTGGCGATCGCGATCCAGCTGAACACGAAAACGGCCTGTCGCGCCGTCGTCGTCAGCGCACTCAGCCCTCACGCGCGCTGGTGGTGGGAGCGCCTCGGCTTCCACCCCTTCCATCCGGACGATCCCACCGAGGCCCGCCTCTACCTGCTCGCGTCCGAGATCGAGGCGACGCTCCGCGGCCTCGGCGAGTGAGAGCGCAGGCGGTCCATCGCTTCCCGCGAGCGCCCGGCTGGGCTCGGCCGAGCGACGGACTCACGGCAGCGCTGGCGCGGCGTCGCACGACGTGCCGCCTAGGCACCCTCGATCTCGATAGAGGGGCTGCGGAGCCCCCGCCGAAGCAGGCCTCCATCCGATGGAGCCGTGCCGGCATCCGGACTCCCACCGTCGTACCCTGCCGCGACGGCGTGCCGGCTCGGCCCGTGGGCCTCGCCGCGCGCCGCTCAGCTAGCGCCCTCCGCCGGCGCCAACGAAATGCCTCCCGCGTCGGCGACCACCGCATCCCACTCCGCCGCTTCGAGCAGGCCGTCGGCGGCTACCAGCTCGGCAATCGACTGTCCGGTTGTCGCCGCCTTCTTGGCGATCGACGTCGCGGCCGCATAACCGATCCGCGGCGCGAGCGCCGTGACCAGCGCGACCGGGGAGCGCTCCACGGCCTCCCGCGCCCGCGTCACCACAGGTACCATACCGGCGACGCAGCGCGTATTCAGCCGGTCGCACGCTGAAGCGAGCTGACTCAGATTCTGGTCCACCGCCCGGAAGATTGTCGGACCGAACGCGTTGAGTTCCAGCTGCCCGGCCTCGGCGGCGAGCGTCACCGTCAGGTCGCGACCGATCGCCTCGAACGCTACCTGGTTGACGAGCTCAGGGATCACCGGATTGACCTTCCCAGGCATCAACGAGGACCCGGCCTGGACCGCGGGCAGCCGCAACTCGCCGAGACCCCCGGCTGGACCCGATCCGAGGAGTCGCAGATCGTTGGCCAACCGCGATAGCACGACCGCTACGCGACGGGTCGCAGCCGAAGCCTGAACCAGCCCGCCGGTGTCCTGGGTGGCGGCGACCCGGTCGACCGCCGGTCGCACCGGACGCCCGACGATCCGAGCCAGCTGCTCGCAAGCGAGATCGCCGAACGGCGCCGGCGCGGCAATTCCGGTACCGATCGCCGTCCCCCCGAGGTTCACCGTGTGGAGCGGGGAGGCGCTGCGCTCGAGCTCGGCCGCCGCGTCCTCGATCAGGTGGGCGTGAGCGACGAACGTGCGGCCGAACGTCGTTGGCACCGCGTCCTGCAGCTGTGTGCGGCCCAGCCGGACGGCGTCGTGGTGCTCGTCACCACGCTCGCGCAGGCCCGCGGCGAGCCGCAGCAGTGCGCTCCGCAGACTTGCCAGACCTTCGATCGTCGCCAGCCGCACGGCGGTCGGATACACGTCGTTAGTGGACTGCGAGAGGTTGACGTGCTCGTTGGGGTGGAGGTGCTCGTAGGCGCCGCGCGGACGCCCCAGCCGTTCGAGGGCGCGGTTCGCGATCACCTCGTTGGCGTTCATGTTCGTCGAGGTTCCGGCGCCACCCTGGACGACGTCGACCACGAACTGGTCGTGTAACCGGCCGCGGCGGATTTCCTCGCACGCAGCAAGGATCGCCTCGGTCCGCTCGCCGTCCAGGAGCCCGAGTGTGTGGTTGGCCAACGCCGCCGCCTCCTTCACGGCCGCCAGGCCGATGACGAGCCGTGGGTGATCGCTGACGCTGACACCGCTAAGGGCGAAGTTCTCTTGGGCGCGAAGGCTGTGAATGCCCCACAGCGCGTCGGCCGGGACATCGCGCTCCCCGAGCAGGTCGTGTTCGCGGCGTGTGGGCGGCATCGTGCCACCATCGATGGCGGTGACCGCGCCCACAAGAGGGGATCTTCCCCGCGCGCAAGGCCGTTGATGTGGGTTCCCACAGAAGTCGCGAAACCAGCCGAAGACGGCCCAAAAGCCGCGATTCGCCGGATAACGTGGACGCGCGATGCCCGACCGAAGCGCCTCCGATCTCAACGTCATCCACGCCGCGCAGCTGGTGCGCGTGCTCGACCGCGGCGAACCGCGGCGCGGCGCCGAGCAGGGCGAGATGGACCTGCTCGCCGATGGCGCGGTCGCGATCCGCGACGGCGTGATCGCGGCGGTCGGGCCCACCGCGGATGTCCTCGCGCGGTTCGGCGACGACGGGGTGCGGAGCATCGACGCCACCGGTCGCACCGTGATGCCCGGACTCGTCGAGTGCCACAGCCACCCACTCTTCGCGGGCGAGCGCTGCAACGAGTACGCCGCGCGCCTCGCCGGAGCCACGCTCCAGGAAGTCGCGGCCTCCGGCGGGGGCATCTGGAAGAGCGTCGAGGCGACGCGAAACGCATCGGACGACGTGCTGCTGGCCAGCGCCGCGCGCGCCTATGACGACATCCTCCGCGGCGGAGTGACCACACTCGAGGTCAAGTCGGGCTACGGTCTGACCGTCGAACACGAGCTGCACGCCCTGCGGTTGCTGGAGGCGTCGCGGGCGATCACTCCGATCGACCTCGTGATCTCGTTCCTCGGGGCACACGTCGTGCCGCCCGACGTCTCCGACGGAGACCGCTACACGGACATGGTCCTCGATGAGATGCTGCCGGCGGTCGTCGCCGGGCGAATGGCGGAGTACCACGACGTGACCTGCGAGGAAGGCCTGTTCACGCCCGCCCAGGTGGCACGGATGCTCGACCGCTCGCGCGAACTGGGAATTGCCACCCGGGTCCACGCTGACGCATGGTCGCCGTCCGAGGGGTGGCAGACCGCGGTCGCGGGCGGAGCCGTCTGCGCCGACCACCTGACCTACACACCGGCGTCTGCGATCCGCGAGGTCGGCGCCGCCGACACGATTGCCGTGCTCTTGCCGGTTGCGGAGCTGACCTACCTCTGCGATCGCCGCGCGCAGGCGCGCGCGTTCGTGAATAGCGGTGTGCCAGTCGCGATCGCCACCGACTTCTCCTCATCGATCCACGCCACGTCGCTGCTGCACACCGTGGCGTTCGCCGCTCCTTGGTACGGCATGTTGCCCGGAGAGGCGATCGTCGGCGCCACGCTCAACGCGGCATACACACTGGGCCGCAACCACGACCGCGGCTCGCTCGACGTTGGCAAGCGCGGCGACCTGCTGTTGCTCGACGCGCCGCACCCCGACGCCGTCTGCCTGGGGATCGGCCGGCCGCTGCTCGACGAGGTCGTGATCAACGGTCGTCCGGTGCTCGGGGCCGCCGCCAGCCGACCCACCTGAGCACGTTCGCCCCGGCCGGGGCCAGTGAGAAGTTCCATTTCGGCGGGGGCGAGACTGTGATCGTCCCCTCTCCCACTTTTGCGGGCACTGCTCGATCCTGCTCCGCGTGACCGGGATCCAAGAGCAGGACGCGTGCGAGACGACGCCGTCCGGCGTGGGGGTCGCCGACGGGCGGACCGGCATCGACCGCGAGCTCGACGGCCTGCGGCCGCAGCTTGACGGCGTGCTGCGCTCGATCGGCGAGCGCCCCGAGCTTGGGTACCAGGAGCACCACGCGGTGGCCGAGCTGGTCGGCCTGCTGGCCGCCTACGGGCACAAGGCCGAGGTCGGCCTGGCCGGGATGGACACCGCCTTTCGCGCGCGCGTCGACAGCGGGACCGCGGGACCGTGTGTGGCGTTCCTGGCGGAGTACGACGCGCTGCCGGGCTTCGGGCACGCCTGCGGGCACAACGTGATCGCGACCGTCGCCGTTGGCGCATTCCTAGCGCTCGCTCGCGTCCTTCCGCGTGGGGCGGTCGAGCTGATCGGCTGTCCCGCGGAGGAGAGTGCCGTCGACGGCGCGGGCGGCAAGGTCCGCCTGCTTGCAGCCGGCGTCTTCGACGGCGTCGACGCGGCGCTGATGGCCCACCCCTACGACCGCGACATGGTGGTCACCCGCGGCAACCTCGCGGCGCGCGGCGTCGACCTCCAGTTCCGCGGTCGGCCGGCCCACGCCGTCGCCGACCCGGGTGCCGGCATCAACGCCCTGGAGGCCGCGGTCGACGCGTTCGTGGCGATCCAGCGCCTCGGCGACCAGCTGCCCCCCGACCACTACATGAACGCGATCATCCCCGAGGGCGGCGAGAGCGCCAACATGATCCCCTCCTGGGCGCGCATCCGCTACCGCCTGCGTGCCCCGACCGTCCCCGAGGTCGACGCACTACGCGACCGCGTAGTCACCGCCGCCCGGGACGTCGCTACGACCGCCGGCTGCGAGTTTACGGTGCGCGAGTTCGCCCCCCTCTACGCCGAGATGCGCCCGGATCGCGAACTGGTCGCCGTGGCCCGTGAGGTGATGGACGCCTGCGGCTACACAGTGGAGCCGGACGGCGGGTCGATCTCTGTCGGATCGACCGACTTCGGCAACGTCAGCCAGACCACCCGCGCGCTGGAGATCGGCGTCCAGCTGGCGCCGCGCGGCACCGGCCTGCACACCCCCGACTTTGCTGCGGCCGCCATAGGCCCCGGCGCGACCGACGTGGCCGTCGGCGGCGCCCGCATTCTCGCCCTGACGGCCCTGAGAGGGGTCCTCGCGGCGTAGGCGACATCGCGCTTCTCACAGCGCGTCGATCTGGCCGCCGGGCCCCCCGGCGGTGCCATCCCCCAGACACGAGGGAGAGAGATGAGAGGTTCTCGTACGTACAGGCCGTTCGCGCGCACAGGGCGTCGCTGGGGCCTGGCGCTGACGGTCGTCGCCCTTGGTGCCGCGGTCACCGGCTGTGGAGCCGTCAGCTCAGGCACCGAGAAGACGACCGGCTCCGGCGCCGCGGCCAAGGCTGATCCCAACAAGAAGGTCAGGATCGCGGTCTTCATGACCTCGACCGCCAATACCTACGGCCAGGCCGTGGTGAAGGGGATCAAGGAACAGGCCGCGGAGATGGGCGAGGTCGAGGTCTCGACCTTCGACGGCAAGTTCGACGGACGCACACAGGCGGCGCAAATCCAGGACGCCAACGCGACCGGCAAGTTCGACGCCTACGTCGTGCTCGTCGTCGATGGCACCACGGTGATCCAGCCGATCAAGAAGGCGATCGCCAAGGGGATCAAGGTCGTGGCCGGACAGGCACCGATCGGCTCCGACCCGCTCCAGGGCAAGCCGCAGGTCGACGGTGTCCTCGCAACGGTCTGGCACGAGCAGCCGCGGGACGGCAACGCGCTGGCCGAGACGATCATCGAGGCATGCAAGACGGAGCACGCGGGTGCCGACCCGTGCAAGGCGGCGTTCATCTACGGCAACTTCGCGGTGGCGACCGAGCAAGCATCGATCCGAGCGCTGAAGAAGACGCTCGCCGCGTCGAGCGCGCCGGAGGTCGAGCTGGTGGCGTCTGGGCAGGGAGACTTCCTCCGACCCAACGGGCGCAAGGCCGCGCAGGACATCCTCCAGGCGCACCCCGATGTGGACGTAATCGCGACGTCCGGCGATCAGATGACGGTCGGGGCGCAAGACGCCGTCAAGGGCGTCGGCAAGCTCGGCGAGATCTCGCTCATCGGCACCGGCGCCTCGAAGCAGGGCATCGAGGCAGTCAAGGCCGGCGACTGGTTCGCCACCCTGCTCTACCTGCCGTACACCGAGGGTCGGCTCGACGCCGAGCTCGTGATCAAGGCGGTGCGGGGTCAGGAGCTGCCGACGGACGAGACCAACGTCAACGTCCGCGAGCTGAGCCCGATCGGTCCGTCGTTCGACCAGAAGACCAAGAAGCCCTTCAACGCCGAATGGCACACGTAGAAACCCCACTCGTTAGCGTCCGTGGCCTCGGCAAGCGGTTCTCCGGGGTCACGGCGCTCACCGGCATCGACCTCGACATCACCCCGGGGACGGTCCACGCGCTCGTCGGCGAGAACGGGGCGGGGAAGTCGACTCTCGGAAAGGTGATCGCCGGCGTCGTCCGCCCTGACGACGGCGAGATGCGCGTCGACGGCGTACCGGTGACGTTCCGGTCGCCGGCCGACGCGCTTGCCGCGGGCATCGCCGCGATCCAGCAGGAGATTGCGCTGGTTCCGGCGCGCACCGCGGTCGAGAACGTGTTCCTGGGTCGCGAGCCACGCCGTCGCGGGCTGCCGGACGCCCGCGCGATGCGTCGTCGGTTCGACGAGCTGAGGGAGAGCCTGCGCTTCAACGTCTCGCCGATCGGCTCCGTCGGTGTGCTGCGCACTGGCGAGCAGCAGAAGGTCGAGATCATGCGCGCCGTGGCGCGTGACGCCCGGCTGGTCGTGATGGACGAGCCGACGGCGGCGCTCGGCGTCGACGAGGTCGAGCACCTGCTTGCGGCGATCAAGCGTCTCCGCGAGCGCGGCACCACGATCGTCTTCGTGTCACACCGGCTCGAGGAGGTGAAGGAGATCGCCGACGCGATCACCGTGTTGCGCAACGGCGAGTTGGTCACCACGCGCCCGGCCGCGGAGATCAGCGCGCCGCAACTTGTCGAGGCCATGCTCGGGCGCTCGCTCCAGAGCGCGTTCCCCACGATCGCTCCCTGCAGTCCTGACGCGCCCGTGGTGCTGTCGGCGCGGGGGGTTCGTCGCTCCGACGTCCTACGCGACGTCTCGCTCGAGATACGGGCGGGAGAGATCGTTGGCCTCGCCGGCCTGGTCGGCAGCGGGCGCAGCGAACTGGCTCGCGCGCTCTTTGGCGCCGATCAGCTCGACGCCGGAACCGTCGAGGTCGACGGCGAGCCGGTCGTCATGCGCAGCCCGAAAGACGCGATCGACGCGGGGATCGCGCTGATCCCCGAGAGCCGCAAGGACGAGGGACTGTTCGTCGACGCGACAGTCGCCCGCAACGTGACGATGGCCCACCTGCACACGATCACCCGCCGCGGGGTGGTGCAGCCGCATCGGGAGCGGGCCGAGGTGGCGCGGGCGATCGACGAGTTCGACATCCGTCCCGGGGACCCCCGGCAGATCGTCGGAACGCTCTCGGGCGGAAACCAGCAGAAGGTGCTCTTCAGCAAGTGGTTGCTGCGGCACCCGAAGGTCCTGATCGCCGACGAGCCGACCCGGGGCGTCGACATCGGGGCGAAGCTCGCGATCTACGAGATCATCGCCGGCCTCGCGGGCGAGGGGATGGGCGTGCTGGTGATCTCGTCCGAGCTCGAGGAGGTTCTGGGGCTGGCGCACCGTGTGCTCGTCATGCGCCAGGGGCGGATCGCCCGGGAGCTATCTCGCGAAGACGCCAATCCGGAGCGCGTGATGCACGCCGCGTTCGGCACCGAAACAGCGCAGGTTGCAGCATGAAACTTCTCCAAACGGTGCCTAGCACTGCGATCGGGCGATCTGGCGGTGAGGGCCGCCTTGGTCGGATCCGCGACTACGGAATTGTCGTCACGTTCGTCGTCCTGTTCGTCGCCCTGAGCCTGTCATCGTCGGCGTTCCTAACCTCGACGAACCTGCTGAACATCCTCGACCAGAGCGCGATGGTCGGGATCATCGCCTGCGGGGGCACCCTGGTAATCATCGCCGGTGGCTTCGACCTGTCGGTCGGGGCTATCTTCGCCTTCGCTAGCGTTGCCGCGGCCGGGGTCGCCAACCACGTCGACCCGATCGTAGGGTTGCTTGCGGGCATCCTTGCCGGGGTGCTGCTCGGTGTGGTCAACGGGATGATCATCACCCGGCTGCGAGTGAACACGTTCATCGCGACGCTCGCGTCCAGTTACGTGTTCCGTGGGATCGCCACGCTGCTGACTGGCGGGTTCCTGGTCGCGGTCACGAGCGACGCGTTCACCGTCGCAGGGACCTACGAGCTGTTCTCCATGAAGTTCACCATCTGGATCTTCGCTGCGGCCGCCGTCGCGCTCGGGTTCGTCCTCGCGCGCACGGCGTTCGGCCGCTACGTCTACGCGGTCGGCGGCAACCCCGAGGCGGCCCGCCTGTCGGGCATCCACGTCAACCGGATCCGGGTCGCGACTTTCGCGATCAGTGGCATGTGCGCCGGCATCGCCGGGATGCTTGCCGCGTCGCAGGACGCGACCGGGAGCGCGGCGGGCGGCGTCGGCCTCGAGCTGTCGGCGATCGCCGCGATCGTGATCGGCGGCACCAGCATCTACGGTGGTGAGGGCGCAGTCTGGCGGTCGGTGCTTGGCGTGCTGCTGATCGCGCTGATCAACAACGGCTTCAACCTGCTCGGCATCAACCCCTTCTACCAGTCGGTGGTGCAGGGGGCGATCATCATCGTGGCCGTCGCTCTCGATCAGTGGGCCCGCAAGGCGGCGCGGAGCACGGCGTGACCGGCGCGCGCCCCGAGACCGGTGAGCTGCGGGTCGCCTGCCTCCAGATGGAGCCCCGGGTCGGCGACCCGGCGCACAACCTGGCGCGGTCGTCGGAGCTGATCCGGACGGCCGCGGCGGGCGGCGCGCGCCTGATGGTGCTGCCGGAGCTGTGCAACTCCGGCTACGTGTTCCACGATCCGAGCGAGTCGGCGGCGCTGGCCGAGCCGTTCCCCGGCGGGCGCTCGTGCACGGCGTGGGAGGCGCTCTGCGCGGAGCTCGACCTGTACCTCGTGGCGGGGGTCTGCGAGCGCGACGGCGACGCGGTGTACAACTCGGCGGTGGTGATCGGCCCAGGCGGGCATATCGGTACCTACCGGAAACTGCACGTCTGGGACGGCGAGCATGACCACTTCCGGCCTGGTGACCGCGGCCTGCCGGTCTTCGACCTGCCCATCGGTCGGATCGCCATGATCGTCTGCTACGACACCTGGTTCCCGGAGAGCTTCCGCGCCGCGGCGGAGCAGGATGCGGCGATCGTCTGCATCCCCACCAACTGGTTGCCGTACCCGTCGCCGGTCGAGCCGCTCGCGATGGCCAACGTGCTCTGCGTCGCGGGGGCGCACGTCAACGCGCTGTACGTCGCCACCGCCAGCCGCGTCGGGACCGAGCGCGGCCAGGCCTTCATCGGGCAAAGCGTGGTGGTCGACCCCGACGGCCGGCCGATCGCCGGGCCGGCGGGGGAGCACGCCGAGGAAATCCTGTACGCCGACGTCGACCTGCGACGGGCACGTGCCGCCCGGCGCTGGAACGCGACGAACGACCGGCTCGATGATCGGCGCCGGGACGTCTACGGCGGCGTTTGGTCGGCTGCCGAGCTCGCCGCGGCGACCGGCCACAATCGCAACCGTGGCTGAGCCGCTGCCGCGTCGCTTCTCCGGGCGAGGCTCGCCAACCGGTCGGCGAAGCCGCTCCTCTCGGGCAGCGCACAGTGAGATGTTCCAGTTCAAGGCGGGCGCACTGTGAACCTCTTCTCTCGTCGTACGGGCCCCGCTCCTGGAGGCTTCTGATCGTGACCGTGAATGAGCAACCGTGCGCAGCCGCGCCGACGTCGTCGTCCGGCATCGCTGCCCTGCGGGCGCACGTCGACCGGGAGCTCGACGTCCTGCGCGACGAGCTCGACGGGGTCCTCCGCTCGATCGGCGCGAACCCCGAGCTCGGCTATCAGGAGCACCACGCGGTGGCCGAGCTCGTGCGGCTGCTCGGGGCGCACGGCCACGAGGCGGAGGTCGGCCTGGCCGGCATGGACACCGCGTTCCGGGCTCGGACCGTCGGCATGACCTCCGGACCGCGGGTGGCGATCCTGGCGGAGTACGACGCGCTTCCCGGGCTCGGCCACGCGTGCGGCCACAACGTGATCGCCACCGTGGCGATCGGCGCCTACCTCACCTTGGCGCGGATGCTGCCGCACGGCACCGTCGAGCTGATCGGCTGTCCCGCCGAGGAGAGCGCCGTCGACGGCGCAGGCGGCAAGGTCCGTCTGCTCGAGGCAGGCGTCTTCGAGGGCATCGACGCCGCGCTGATGCTGCATCCGTACGACCGCGACATGGTCGTACTCCACGGAAGCCTCGCGGCGCGGGGCATCGACTTCGAGTTCCGCGGTAGAGCCACCCACGCCGTCGCCAGCCCCGGCCGCGGCCTCAACGCCCTCGACGCCGCCGTCAGCGCGTACGTCGCGATCACCCGTCTACGCGATCAGCTGCCGCGGGGCCACTACATGAACGCGATCATCCCCGAGGGCGGTGAGAGCGCCAACGTCGTCCCCGACTACGCCCGGCTGCGCTACCGCCTGCGTGCGCCGACCGTTCCCGAGGTCGACGCGCTGAAGGAGTGCATAGTCGACGCTGCGCGAGCCGTGGCGCTAGCCTCCGGCTGCGGGTTCGACGCGCGCGAGTACGCACCGCTCTATGCGGAGATCCGCCAGGACCCGGCGCTGGTCGAAGTCGCCAAGGAGGTCATGGGCGAGTGCGGTTACGCGCTCGAGCCGGACGTCGAGGCGATTTCGATCAGCTCGACGGACTTCGGCAACGTCAGCCAGGCCACCCGTGCCCTGGAGGTTGGTGTCCAGCTGGCGCCACGCGGCACCGGCTTGCACTCGCCGGAGTTCGCGGCCGCCGCGATGGCACCCGGAGCAATCGACGTCGCGATCGGCGGCGCCCGGGTGCTCACGATCACCGCGCTGCGTGGGGTGCTCGATGCCTGAGCGCTCGCCTGCCGCGCGGGCCGCTGCCGCTCCGGCCGTCTCCCACGCCGCTTGACGCCGTGCCGGATGTCATCGTCATCGGCGGAGGCGTGCAGGGGTGCGCCCTCGCGTACTACCTTCGCGCGGAGGGGCGCGCCGTCACGGTGCTCGAGCGGCGCGGAGTCGGCGACGCCGGCTCAGGACGCAACACCGGCGGCGTTCGTCAGCAGGGCCGGGTGCGCCCGGAGATCCCGCTGGCGATGGAGGCGCTGGAGCTCTGGCCGCATCTCGACGCCGAGCTGGCCGCGCCGACCGAGTACACGCGCCGCGGCAACTTGCTGATCGGTGGGTCCGACGAGCAGCTCGCCCGGATCGAGAACCGCTTGGCCCGCCAGGAGGGGTTTGACCTGGACAGCCGGATCGTCGAGCGGCGCGAGCTTGAGCAGCTATTGCCGATCGTCGGGCCGACGGCGAAGGCCGCGCTCTATTGTCCCCACGACGGACACGCGAACCCGCTGCTGAGCACGTTGGCTTTTGCTGGGGCCGCCCGCCGTCGAGGCGCCGAGATTCTCGAGGGAACACCGGCGACCGGCCTCGAGCGCATCGCCTACGGCTGGCGGGTGCCGACCCCGCGTGGCACGCTGGAGGCGGAGGTCGTCGTCAACATGGCCGGCTCCGGAGCGGTCGAGGTCTGTAACTGGGCGGGCTTCTCGCTGCCGATCCTCAACGCCCGGGTCCAGACGATGGTCACGGAGCCGTTGCCGCCGCTGTTCGACCAGTTCGTCCAGGACTGGGACCACAAGACCTTCACCCGCCAGACCGTGAGCGGCAACCTGCTCTACGGCGACCTGACCGAGGACTACGTGCGCTCGGGCAACGAGGTGTTCGGGGCCGATGCGGTCCGTGCGTCACGGAAGGCGATCGCCGCCTTCCCGATCTTCGCCGACCTGACCGTGATCCGGGCCTGGGGTGGTGTGCTCGACGTCAGCATCGACCAGATGCCGATCATCGGCGAAACGCCCGGGCTTCCCGGGCTGTTCGTCGCCGCCGGCTCGTCCGGGCACGGGTTCGGGCTCGCTCCCGCGGTGGCCCGGCGGATGGCGCGGTGGATCGCGAGCGGCCAGCGCCCGGACGTGCTCGAGCCGTTCGGGATGGAGCGGTTCTCGGCGACCGGGACCGTGGACAACATCGACGACGGGACGGCGACATGAATCAGCCGATACGGCTCGCCGAGCACCCCCTGCTCGGTCCTTTCGAACGGGGTCCCGAGGTCGAGTTTTCGTTCGAGGGAACGCCGGTGACCGCCCACGCGGGCGAGTCGCTCGGCGCGGCGCTGCTGGCCGCCGGGATCCGTACGCTGCGGGTCTCGCGCCGCGGCGAGCCGCGCGGGCTCTACTGCGCGATAGGCCAGTGCCTCGAGTGTCGCGTCGTCGTCGAGGGCGCCGGCATGCGCCGGGCCTGCCTGACCCCGGTCGAGGCCGGCATGGTGGTCCGCCGCCACCGCGACCCGAGGGGGAGCCGGGCGCATGACCGGTGACGCGCGACTAGACGTGGACCTCGCGGTCGTGGGGGCCGGCCCAGCGGGCCTGGCGGCGGCCACCGCCGGCGCGCGCCTCGGGCTGACCACCGTCGTCTTCGACGAGGGGATGCAGCCCGGCGGTCGGCTACCCGGCCAGGTGCACCACGGCGACGGCCGGCGGTGGCACAGTGGCCGCGACGACGCGGAACGGCTTACAGCCGCCGCCGGCGAGGCCGGCGTGGGGATCGTCACGGGCACGACCGTGTGGGGTCTTGAGCCGGCGTGGGACCTCTTCCTCGACGGCGCCGCCGACGGCCCGCGGTTCTGCGGCGCTCGGGTCGTCGTGCTCGCCACGGGCGCGACCGAGGTGCCCGCCCCGCTCCCCGGATGGACGCTTCCCGGTGTGATGACGCCGGGCGGGCTGCAGACGATGGTCAACGTCCACGGCGTGGTCCCGGGAGGGCGGGCGCTCGTTGCCGGCCTCGGGCCGCTCGGGCTGGAGGTCGCGCAAGTGCTCAGCGCGACCGGCGTCGACGTCGTCGGGGTTCACGCCGCCTGGTCCGGCGCACTCGGGGCGCTTCCGACTCCCGGTGGTTCGCTCCACGAGTTGGCGCACACCGTCGGTCGGGCGGCGCCGA
Organism: Solirubrobacteraceae bacterium; assembly: GCA_024710825.1. GTDB lineage: Bacteria > Actinomycetota > Thermoleophilia > Solirubrobacterales > Solirubrobacteraceae > Capillimicrobium. Next base: position 7,564 of record JANJUA010000365.1, on the reverse strand, counting down.
CGTGGCTGGCGCGCTGGGGCAGCGCGATCGCCCGGCGCCGGGCACTCTCGACGCTGGCGGCCCGGCTCGCTCCCTGCCGCATCGCCGGGGTCGAGCTGCGGCTCGACGAGGTCGCCCTCGAGCTGCGGGGGGGCGACCGCGTCGAGTCGGCGGTGATCGCGCCGATTTCCGGCGACGGCACGCCACGTCGTGACGCGGCGCGCGAGGTCGACGTCGACGTCGTCTGCCTGGGAGCGGGCCTGCAGCCGCTGATCGAGCTCACCGGGTCGACCGGCTGCGGCCTCATCGACGTTCTCGGCCTGAGCGGGCCGGTGCCGCTACACGGCGATCGCCAGCAGACCACCGTCCCGGGCCTGTACGTCGCCGGCGGCGCGACCGGGGTCGAGGGTTCCGCCGTGTGCGAGCGCCAAGGCACGGTCGCCGGCCTCGCCGCGGCCGCGTACCTGCGCACGCCAGGGGCGACGGCGTCGGCTGTGGCTGTCGCTCGCGACGAGCTGGAGCGCGCCCGCCGCGCCGCACCGGTCCGGTTTGACCGGCACGTGATCGAAGGACGGCGCGAGATGCAGCGCCGATGGGAGGGAGCATGTCCGACGACGATGTGATCGTCTGCCGCTGCGAGGACGTCACGCTCGGCGATCTCCGGAGGGCGCTTGCCGAGGACGACCTCAACGTCACGCAGCTCAAGCACCGTTCGCGCGCCGGTATGGGGATGTGCGGGGGACGCACCTGCCGTCCGCTGTTCGACTGGGTGCTGCCGTCGGCGCCGAGCGCGGTCGCGTTCACCTACCGCTTGCCGGCGCGTCCGCTGACGGTCGGCGATCTCGCCGCGACCCCGCTGCGCGGCGACGAGCCCGCCGCCGATCGCGGTGCCGTGCCTGGTGCGGGGAGCCCCACGGGCCACCGCGCCGCCACTCCCGAACTAGAAGAGAAGGACCGATGACGAAGATCAATCCGCTCGCGTTCGAGCCGGCCGAGTACGCGGCCCGCCAGGCGCGACTCCGCCTGGCTATGGAGGCGGCGAACCTCGACGCCGTTCTGCTCTTCCAGCAAGAGAGCCTGTACTACCTGTACGGATACGACCAGATCGGCTACTGGGTGTACCAGACTGCTGTGGTGCCAGCGGTGGACGAGTCGCCGACGGTGCTCTGCCGCAACGCCGATGAGCATCTGATCCGCGAGTCGCCGTTCCTCGACGACGTGCGCACCTGGCTCGACGACAGCCCGCGCGACCCGGGCCAGATTACCGTCGACATCCTCCGTGAACGGGGGCTGCTGAAGCCTGGGGTCCGGATCGGCATCGAGCGGCGGACATACAGTCTCCAGCCGTACTACTACGACATGCTGCGCGATGCGTTCCCCGGCGACGCCGAGCTGGTCGACGCCTCCGATATCGTCAACGAGCTCCGCCACGAGAAGTCCGACGCCGAGCTCGTTCACATGCGCAAGGCGGGTAAGGTCATGGACGCTGGCTTCGAGGCCGCGTTCGAGATCCTCGCGCCGGGGGTCCGCGAGTGCGATCTACACGCGGCGGCGACCAGCGCGATGTACCGGGCCGGCGGCGAGTTCTCGGCGGTCCACCCTCCGATCGCATCCGGCCCGCGAACGCTGTCGCAGACCCACGTCGGTGCGAGCGACCGGGTGATCCAGCCCAACGATCCGGTCACGATCGAGATCGGTGGCGTGTCTCGCCGGTACCACGCCGTCGGCGCGCACTCGCGGGTGGCGGGGATACCGACTGCCCGGATGAAGGCTGTCCACGAGGGGATCATTTCGGCGCTCGACGGCGCCCGGGACCTGATCGAGCCGGGGCGGCCGACCCTCGAGCTCTCGGAGCGTGTGCAGGCGGGTTTGCGCGCCGCCGGGCTCGACCGGGGCGGGCGCCACGTCGGCTACGGCATAGGGATCGGCTACCCGCCGTCGTGGCTCGAGCCGCTGCGCCTGAAGGCGACCGACGGCCGCGAGTTGCGCCGTGGCATGACCTTCTTCTACTTCGCCGGGATCACCGACGTCGACGCGGGCTTCTGTTTCTACATCGGCGAGCCGATCGCCGTCGTCGAGGGCGGCCACGAACGCCTCAGCGCACTCTCGCCCGGCCTCGACGGCTGAACCACGCATGCTGATGCGGATTCGCGCGTGAGCTGGCGAGTCCGCATCAACTCGCGCCTAGGCTCGCGGTGTCGGCATCGCGGTCAGCGCCAGGTGGACCTCGGCGATGATCGCCGGCTCGCGCAGGCTGCCACCGATTACCTCCTCGATTCGTGCGATCCGGTTTCGCATCGTGTTCGGGTGGACGTACATAGCCTTGGCTGACGCGCCGATATCCAGCGACGCGGCGAAGAAGCAACTCAGCGTCTCGTAGAGCTGTGGATGGTCGCGGAGCGGCTCCAGCCGGCGGGTGATTGTGCGGCGCAGCGTCGCGTTCTCGGCCTGGCTCACGAGGAGCGCACTGATGTCGCACTCGACGAAGAAGACAGGGGAGCCGTCGCCGCTCTCGTGAGCGATCGCCAGCGCCTTTTGGGCGTCGCGGTCCGCGACCGGGATCTGGGTCATGTCGCTCAGCGGGCAACTGGCGCCGGCGCGCGCCGCCGGGTGCCCGCCGAGCACCGCGGCGAGCAGCTCGCGCAACTCCTCGGCAGGAAGCTGGACGAGTGCCACCGCGGTGCCCTCGCGCACGACGACGAGCCCCGGTGCGTCGACTCGGTGGAGCTTGCGCTGGATCGCCCGGCCGAGGGTCTCGACCAGCGTGGACGGCGCTTCGGTGCTCGGCGATACGCGGACCAGATGGACGGGTGCGGAGAAGTCGATGCCGAAGCGGAGCGCCCGCTCGGTGGTCTCGCGCAGCCCCTCTTCGCTCCGGGCGTCGAGCGCGGCGACTAGGGCTGCGGCGCGCTGCCGGCGCTCCCGCTCGAGACCAACGTCGTCGATCCTTTTGATCGCGGCAGCCAGAGTTGCGGCGGCCTGGACCGCGGGTTTGAGCAGCGGGTTGGCGGATTGGGCCCAACGTGGATAGGCGGCGATCCACCAGTGTGTGCCGGTTATCGCCATCGCGGTCGGTACCGCGACCACGTGACGGCCGTCGTGCTCGAACTCCACTAGGTGCGAGTCGGCACGCCGCTCGATCTGCTCCCAGATCGGTGCGGCGGGACGGTCGTCGGTGGTGAAGGCGACCTCTCCATCCTCGTCGAAGAACAAGGCGTGGGCGTCGACGAGCGACGCGAGCCGCTCGAGAAGCGTCCGCGTTGGGTCGGGCTGCGCGAGCGCGTCGAACATGTAGCGGTGGATCGCCGGCAGCCTCGCGTAGGCCCGGACCTCGGGTATCAGCAGTAACCGGTTGGCGTGACGGGCGATCTCGCGGAACGGCGTTCCGAAGGGCACCTCGAAGAGCGGGTATTCGCAGCGGCGTGCCTCGTCGAGCAGTGCGGGCGGGGTCACCTCGGAAACTACCCCGACGCCGTAGCCGAGGGCTCCGATCCCGCTCTCGCACAGCTCACGGATTAGCGCACGCTCGGCGGCCGGTCGCCGTTGCAGGCGTATGCCGGTGGTCAGCATCACCCAGTCTGGAGCGAGCCAGCGTGTCGGCGCGTCGACCTCGATCGGGTGGACGCCGGCGACCGACCGGCGGAGGGCAGCGTCGCCGCCGGCGACGAGGCGGAGACCAAAGCTCTCCTCAGCGAGTAGATCGCCGAGCACCAGGGGAGACGTGGGCAAGGGCACGCGGACACCTCTAACCGCGGGGCGCGGTCGGCCCGACCCTACGAGCGATAACGCGCCCACGCACTGTGAAAAGTCTATCCTGCTGATGGAGCGTTGTGCGATCGCCCTGTCGGCGGCGGTTGCTCGGTCCGTCTGCGCTGAAGGTCGGCGCGTGCGACGCCTACCGGCTATCGAGGATCCGGGCGGTGATCAGCGCGGCCTTCGCGTTCGCGAGAGTCGCGGGCGCCTGCAGCGGCGCGCCGAGCATCTGCTCGATCGGCGTGAGCCAGTAACGCAGCGAGTTGCGATGCAGGTGCAGCCGGGTTGAGGTTGTCCCGTAGCCCGTAGAAGTTGGTGGACGGCGGTCCTCCCGTCTCGTCCGCTGCCGTTGGGAGCGTGGCGAGTGCGAACAAGTCCATTGAGACAGGAGGAGCCGCCATGGGAACCGTAGATCACAAGGCCGACGAGGTCGTCGGCGAAGGCCGCATCGAGCGGCTGCCGCAACGGGTGCGGGAGGCGTTGGGCGAGCTGGCTGGCGCAGCCAAGGAGGGCTTGCTGGCGCTGGCCGGGTCGATCGAGCTGCAGGGCATGCTCGTCCCCGTCGTCGTGCGCAACGACGGCGAAGGCTTCGAGCTGGTCGCGCCGGCTTCCACCGCGTCGCGGCCGCCCGGTCACTCGCCCTCGCCGTCGTTCCCGCCGTCGTCCGCGACGCGCAGACCGAGGACGCCGATCGCGCCGTGGAGAACATCACGCGCAAGCAGCTCAACCCCTACGAGGAGGCCAAGGCCGTCCGCACGATGCTCGAGCGCGGCCTGACCGAGGACGGCGCCGCGCAGGCGCTCGGCTGGCCCAAGCAGCGCGTCACCGCGCGCGTGAAGGTGCTCGAGCTACCTGAGCGCGCGCAGCAGCTCATCGGCGAAGGCGTCATCCCACCTGGCCGCCGTCGACCAACTCCGCACGATCGGCACCGTCGCCCCCGACCTTGCTGGACGCCGTCATCGCCTACCTCGACGACGGCAACGCCTCAGGTGGTCTACATCGGCAAGGCGGACGTCCTGCGGCGACGGCTGACCCAGTTCGGCCAGTTCGGTGCCGGCGAGCCGGTAGGACACCGTGGCGGCCGGCTGATCTGGCAACTCGCCGACGCTGGCGACCTGCTGGTCGCGTGGCACGAGATCACCTGGGGCGAGGCCGCGCGAGACTACGAGCGACGGTTGCTCGCCGCGTTTGCGGAGCAGCGCAGCGGACGGCGCCCGTTCGCCAACCTCACCGGTTGAGCGCTCCTTGGCGAGCGAAATCCGATTCTTGCCGACGGTCCGCTTGCGCCTCCACATGGCCCCGAGATGGCCTGTTTTCGCGGGAGTTTTGGCACGTCTGGGCCGTTTTCGCGGCTCGCGTAGCCGAGATCCCGAAGCGCCGATCGACCGACGAGACGCGAGAACCCCCGCGGTGCAGGGGTTCTCGGAGTGGAGCTAGGGGTGTCTGGTCTCAGGACATATGTCCCTACTGATGGGTCCCTCATGTCTCGGGACATAGGTCACAGTCTTCCCGGGCGATCGCCGCGGAGGCCGAGTCCGTAGGGCGAGGCCGCAGCGGCGATCGCCCCGGGGCGCGTCCGGACGGGCCCGGACGGTTGCGGGCATGTCCCGTGCTCGCGTCGCCGTCTTGCAGATCGTGTCCAAGCAGCTGTCGGTCACCGAGGCCGCCGCCACGCACGGGATCTCGCGCCGACACCTGCTTTCCGCCTGCTGGCGCGCTATCGCGATGGGGGCCTGGACGCGCTGCAGCCACGGTCGCGCCGTCCCAAGTCGACGCCGACGGCGACCAGCGACGAGGTTCGCGCGAGGGTGATCGAGCTGTGCGTGCAGCTGACCGCTGCCGGGCTGGACGCGGGGGCGCACACGATCGCCTGGCACCTGCAGCGCGAGGGCTACAAAGCACCGGCGACAGCGACGATCAGCCGGATCCTCAAGCAGGCCGGGCTGGCGCAACGCCTTCGAATACCTCCTGTCGCTCCTTGGTGTCCGCCAGAAGAACGGGTCCCCCGGCCACCCCCAGACCCAAGGCAAGATCGAGCGCTTCCACCAGACGCTGCAACGCTGGCTCAGCGCCAGGCCTCCCGCCCGCGCCCTTCCCGAGCTGTAGCGCCAGCTCGACGAGTTCCGCGAGCACTACAACGAACAACGCCCGCACCGAGCGCTGCGCCGCAGCACCCCGGGCGACGCCTACCGAGCGACCCCGAAAGCCGCCCCAGCCACCAACGCACACGCCCCAGGCCGCTACCGCCTGCGCTACGACCGCCTCGACCAAAACGGCCGCATGACCCTGCGGCGCGCCGGCCGCATGCACCACCTCGCCATCGGCGCCGCCCACGCCCGCAAACGCGTCCTCGCCTTCGCCGACGACACCCGCGTCACGGTCGCCGACCTCACCACCGGCGAAGTCCTCTCCGTCCACCTCATCGAGCCGACCAAGAGCTACTGGCGCAACCAAAACAAAGAGCCCGGCCGCTGGCCGGGCTCCTCAACCTGAGACCGCTGCCCCGAGACACATGAGACACATGTCCCGAGACATCACACGATGGAGCTAGGGGGACTCGAACCCCGACCTCCTGGGTGCGATCCAGGCGCTTTGAGGTCGAAGCGCTTAAGTACGGGCAGATTAGGCCGGCTGTATAGCCATTGATACGGGCCGGTCGGCAATCACGTCAAGCGTCGGCTCGGCGTGGCTGGAGCAGGGCAGCGAGGGAGGCTGGGCCAAGCGCCGCGGGCGCACCCCGCCGGGCTGGGTGGACGAGCGCTCGGCGCACGTCGCGGCGGCGGAGAAGGTTGCGGCTGTGGAGGGGGAGCGCGCGGCCACGGCAGAGGCTGCGCGGCGTGCGGGTACCCCGACTGTGCGACGGGTCGTGCACGAGTGGCTCGCATGGAAGCGTGACGTGAAGGGCGGCGCGCCGTCGACGCTGCGCGAGAACGAGATCCTGCTGCGCGAGCCGGGGGCGCCGCACAAGCGCGGGAGCGGCGAGTCGAAGGGCCGCATCATGGTGCGCTTCGGTGACCGCCCGATCGACGCCGTCACGACGCGTGAGGTCTCGACGTTCCTGCGCGAGCTGGACAGAGCGGGCATGTCAGCGCACGACGTCAACGAGCACCGCGCGGTGCTGCACTCGGTCTTCGTCTACGCGATGAGGCCGGACACGTACGCGCTGCCATCGAACCCGGTGGCGGCCACCGACAAGCGCTACCAGCCGCCGCCACCGCTCGACCACTACGAGGTCGCGGAGCTGGAGTCGCGCGCGCGTGCGAGCGCGGCGAGCACCGCACGGGGCCGCCGAGCTATCGCGGGCGGCCGAACGTGCTCAGCGATGACGAGGAGGCCGCGCGCGCTGCGGAGGATCGCCAGGACGCCGAGCTGTTCCGCGTCGCCTTCTACAGCGGCATGCGGCTCGGCGAGCTGGTCGCGCTGCGCTGGCGGTGCGTCCGCTTCCTGCCCGACCTCTCGGGCGCGATCATCAACGTCGAGCAGGCGGTGAGCGCCGGCGTCGAGAAGGAGCCGAAGGGCACACGCGGCCGTCAGGGGCCCATCCCGCGCCCCGCCGTCGAGGCGCTCGCCCGGCTCGGGCAGCGCGACCACTTCACCGGTCCCGAGGACTACGTGTTCTGCAACCGGCTCGGCCGCCGCCTCGATCCCTCAGCCGTGCGCCGCCGCTACAAGCGCGCCGCCGAGGCGGCTGGCCTGCGCCCGCTCAAGCTCCACGGCCTGCGCCACGCGACCGGCTCCGTCCTCGCCCGCTCGTTGCCCCTCGTGACCGTCCGCGACGTGCTCGGCCACGCCGAGCTGCGCACCACCAACCGCTACCTGCACAGCAAGATCG
>JANJUA010000353.1 GCA_024710825.1 Solirubrobacteraceae bacterium | reverse complement strand
GGAGATCCGCGCCACGGTCTTGCGCTCGTCGTCCAGCACACGCAGCGTCTGCGTGCGGACGCGCACGCTCACGAGCGGCGTGGCGGCGCGGACGTCGAGGACGGGCGCCAGCCGATCGCGCAGCGCCCCCGCGGCGAGGTCCGTGGTCCGCACCGGCTCGGTCGCGGAGCGCCGCTCCAGCGAGGCGAGCTCACGCCCGTCGCCGTCGGCCAGCACGAGCCTGCCGTCCTCCCAGGCCAAGGTCATCTCCGCGGCCCGCACGAGGCCGTCGAACGTGTCGAAGTAGGTGCGGTCGACCACACCGCGACGGTCGGGCTCCAGCGCGAACCGCTCCTCGAGCGCGCAGCGCACCGTACCGGGCGCGACGCCCTCGGGCAGCACGTAGTGAGCGGCGCGCTCGGCCATGAGCGGAGAGGGAGGGATTCGAACCCTCGAAGGAGGTTGACCCCCCTTACGGCATTTCCAGTGCCGCCCGTTCAACCGCTCCGGCACCTCTCCAGGTGTTCGCGGCCCGGGAAGGGTAGCGAGCCGGGTCAGGCGGGCGTGACGCGGATCGTGTCGCGCACGGGGCGGGTGACCGGGTTGGCCGCGGCGTCCACGCCGACGGCGACCAGGCGCAGCCTGCCGAGCGGGAGGTTCACCCACGCCCGCCAGTGACCGCGGGACACGCGACGGGCCAACGCGAAGCGGTCGATCGGGCGGCGCCCGCCGCGCCTCACCCACAGGACGAGCCCGCCGGCGAGCTGCTCGACCGGACCGGTCGTGCGGATGTCGACGTAGCAGCGGCTCGACGGGCAGGCCATGCGGCCGAAGCGCAGCCGGATCGAGCGGGGGTTGGCGACCGGCTCGGGCGCCGCCGCGGGCGTAGACGCCCGGCAGCGCCGCATCGCCGCACCGCTGCCCGCCGAACGACACCACGCCGACGAGCCGGACGGCGCCGCTCGCGTCGCGCGCGACCAGCGGTCCGCCGCTGTCCCCCTGGCAGCTGTCCGGGACGCCGGTGACGGGCGACGAGGCGCAGAGCATCGACGCGGGCCCGAAGAGCGCTCCGTAGACGCGGGCGCACGGCCGCGCGGGCAGCGCCGTCAGGATCCCGGCCTGCAGCACGTCAGCGCTCAGCTCGCGCGGCTCCTGCGCCACCACGCCCCACCCGGCCACCTCGAGCGGCGTCCCGGGCGCCGGCTGCGCCTCGGCGATCGGCACCGGCGCGGCCGACGCGGGCCGCGCCAGGACCAGCAGCGCGAGGTCGGGCTCGTTCCTGGTGGCGTCGAAGCCTGGGGGCAGGCGCACGTCGACGACCTCGATGCGCTCGCCGCCGGGCGCCGAGAGCACGGTGCGCCCGAAGACCACGTCCATCCCGCGCGCGTCGAGGCAGTGCGCCGCGGTGAGCACGAGCCGGGGCGCGACCAGCGAGCCGCCGCAGAACTGCGCCTGGAACACGTCGGCCACCCCCGACTGCACGAGCGCGCCGAGGAACGGCCACGCCGAGATGTCCCCGTCGACGCCTCCTACGACCCGCGGGCCCGCCGCGCTCGCGCCGGTCGCCGGCAGGCACGCCAGGGCGACGAGGATCGGGACCAGGACGCGGCGCACGCCGCCACGCTACACCGCGCTCAGACCTGCCAGGCGCCGTCGCGCAGCACCGGGACCTCGGTGCCGTCGGCGAGCACGCCGTCCACGTCGACGTCCGGGCCGCCGATCATGAAGTCGATGTGGATGTCGGAGCGGTTCAGCCGCGCCTTGTCGGAGTCGTCGGTCACGCAGAGCTCGTAGGCGGCGCCCAGCGCCACGTGGCTGGCGGCGTTCTCGTCGAGCAGCGTGTCGTAGAAGACGGTGTCGAGCGGGCCGATGCGGCCCTCCCGGTCCACCAGCGCGAGCTCCCCCAGCCGCGCGGCGCCCTCGTCGCGCGCCGCGGTCGCCTCCAGGACCGCGCCGCCCTTGTCGGCCTGGAAGGAGACGGCGCGCCCACCCTCGAAGCGCACGCGCAGCCCCTCGATCGTGGTCCCGCCGAGCACGAGCGGCTTCGTCGCCCGCACCTCGCCGTCCACCCGCGTCGGGTCGGGCGCGGTGAACACCTCCTCGGTCGGGAGGTTCGCGATGTGGGTGATCCCGTCGACGGTGTCCATCGCGCCCCCCGTCCACTGCGACGACGGCAGCAGGCCGACGCGCAGGTCGGTGCCGGGGCCGCGCAAGCGGATGGCGTCGAAGCGGCGGGCGTTCAGCGCGGCGGCGGCACCCGCGATCGCCTCCACCCGCGCGCGCCAGGCCTCGCCGGGGTCGTCGGCGTCGAGGCGCATGATGTGGACGAGCTGCTCGTCGAGGCGGGCCACGGCCTCCTGCGGCGGCAGGTCGGGGTGCACGTAGCGGGCCCAGCTCTCCGACGGGCACGGCGCCACGCACCAGTTGACCGTCCGCTCGTTGACGACCTTCATCCCCTCCGGGACGAACGGAAGCTGGTCGAGCCCGAGGCGCTTGGGGTCGAGTCCCTCGAACAGGGTCGGCTCGACCGGGCCGCTCAGCGCGATCCGCGCGCCGCGCATCTCGCCGAGGTCGAGGACGCGCTGCCGGTACCAGTCGGGGACGTAGGCGAGGTCCTCCTCCCGGGACAGCTCGATGCGCGCCCTCTTGACGTGGAGGTCGAACGTCGAGACGTCGACGAACTTCGCCCCGTGGCGGTACGCGGACGCGGCGATCGCGCGCGTCAGCGGCTCCTTCCCCGGCTCGGTCCCGACGGTGACGACCTGCCCCGGCCGGACGTTCGCGCCCACGCCGACGACGAGGTCGGCGAGCCGCTCGAGCATCGCGTCGTCCATCTGGATCCCCTCGGTGTCGCTGTCGGCCACTGCCAGCGAGCGTACCGAGGCTCCCACATCGGGCCGTGGACCGGTTAGGTTGCGGCGCATGGGTCGATCTCTGCCGATCGCGGCGGCCGCCGTCGCGCTCCTGCTCACCGCCACGCCGGCCGCGCTCGCCGAGCCCGAGGGCCACACCACGCTCGACGAGACCATTCACGTGCAGGGCGGCTACGGCGCCGGCGACGGCGGCTACCACCCGCTGGAGCGCGGCGCCGGCGATCGCCACGTGGTCCGCACGACGCTCGCGAAGGCGAGCCGCAAGCGCGCCCAGCGGCGTCGCTCGCTGGCGTTCTTCGGCCAGATCACCGATCCGCAGGTCGCCGACGAGATGTCGCCCGCGCGCGTGGAGCTCCTCGACCCGGCGGCCGGCGCCTCGTCCGCATCGTGGCGCCCGCAGGAGGCGCTCGGCGTCTTCGCCTTCGACGAGGTGGTCCGCAACCTCAACGCGAACCCCGCCAGCCCGACTCGTCAGGGCAACGGCCGGCGCGCCAGGCTCGGCTTCGCGATCACCACCGGGGACCTGCCCGACAACAGCCAGCGCAACGAGACGCGCTGGTTCGTGAGCATCCTCGACGGCGGGCGCGTCGACCCGTTCTCCGGTGCGCCGATCAGCGCGTCCAACCCCTGCCCGGGCGCGACGCCGGAGCAGATCGCGAAGATGACCGACGACGTCGCGCAGCGCCGCTACACCGGGGTCCAGGACTACGCGGACTACCCGGCGGGCACGCCCGCCGAGCGCCAGGCCGGCTTCTGGGATCCCGAGCGCCCGGCAGCCGTCGCGAGCCCGTACGGCGCCTTCCCGCGCTATCCGGGCCTAATCGACCGCGCCCAGCAGCCGTTCACCGCCGCCGGGCTCGACGTCCCCTGGTACTCGTCGCGCGGCAACCACGGCGGGCTGGTGCAGGGCAACGCGCCCGCCAGCGCGGCGCTGTTCCGCACGATCGTCACCGGCTGCCTGAAGGTGTTCCCGTCGTCCGGGTTCGACCCGGCCTCCGTCGCGGGTCTGAGCGGCACCGAGGTCTTCGCGCGGATCGGCAACCCCGACTTCGTGGCCGGCCTGCTCGGCGGCGCCGGCCAGACCCCGCCGGACCCGGAGCGCGCGTTCGTCTCCAAGCCGGAGTACCGGCAGCTGCAGGGCACCGCCGACCGGCGCCACGGCTTCGGCTTCACCGCGGCCGCGGAGCTGCGGGCCTCCGACGGGACGGCGCTCTACTACAGCTTCGCCCCGCGCAAGGGCCTGCGCTTCATCTCGATCGACACGGTCGCCGAGGGCGGCGGCGCGGAGGGCAACCTCGACGACCCGCAGTTCCGCTGGCTGCGCACCGAGCTGCGCAAGGCGAGCCGCCGCGGCGAGCTCGTCGTCGTCTACTCGCACCACACGCTCGACACGATGACCAACCCGACGCCCGACGAGGAGGCCGGCTGCACCGACCCCAACGAGGCCGGCTGCGACGGCGACCCTCGCCGCTCCACGCCGATCCACCTGGGCACGAGCGGCAAGGGCAGCCTGCTCGGCCTGCTGCGGGCCAACCGCCACGTCGTCGCGCTCGTCAACGGCCACACCCACCACAACCGCGTGCGGGCCTACCGCGGGCGCGGCGGATACGGGTTCTGGGAGATCAACACCGCGGCCCACATCGACTTCCCGCAGCAGTCGCGACAGATCGAGATCATGGACAACCGCGACGGGACGCTGTCGATCTTCGGCACGATCCTCGACCAGGCCTCGCCGATCGAGCCGCCCCCGCCCGGGCCGGCCGCGGGCTTCACCGAGCGCCAGCTCGGCTCGCTCGCGAGGACGCTCGCCGCCAACGACCCGCAGACCCGCGACGTCACGGGCGGCGGCGGTCCCGGCTCGCGCGCGGACCGCAACGTGGAGCTGCTGGTGCGCGACCCGCGCAGATAGCGGAGGGGGAGGGATTCGAACCCTCGGTAGCGGGGTTACCGCTACAACGGTTTTCGAGACCGCCCCGTTCAACCACTCCGGCACCCCTCCGTAGGGTGGAGCGGCCACGAGGCTAGCAACCGCGCGGCCGTCCTCGGCGCACGGCGAAGAACTCGCGCAGCGGCGCGGCGCACTCATCGGCGAGCACCCCGCCCGTCACGGCCGGCCGGTGGTTGAGCCGCGGCTCGGCGAGCACGTCCAGGACGGAGCCCGCCGCGCCCGCCTTCGGGTCCGCGCAGCCGAATACCACGCGCGGGACGCGCGCCAGGACGATCGCGCCCGCGCACATCGCGCACGGCTCGAGCGTCACGTAGAGCGTGGCGTCGAGCACCCGCCACGCGCCGACCGCCGCAGCCGCCTGGCGCAGCGCGAGCACCTCCGCGTGCGCGGTCGGGTCCTGGCGCAGCTCGCGCTCGTTGTGGCCGGCGCCGATGACCTCCCCGTCGCGCAGGACGACCGCGCCGATCGGCACGTCGCCGTGTTGGAGGGCATGTCGGGCCTCGGCCAGGGCCAGGCGCATCCCCCGCTCGTCCTGCTCGCGCTCGATCATCATCGGACCCCGCATCATGCCGCCTCGCCTCCTCACCGCCGCGCTCGCCGCCGCCGCCCTCGCTCTCGCCCCCGCGGCGCGCGCGCAGGACCCTGCTCCCGTCGCGACCGTCGCGCCGCTGCCCGACGACCCCGGGCGCACGGCGACCGCCGGCGGCTGGGAGCAGCTCCAGTGGAACTTCCTGCGCCACAGCTTCGGGGTCGACGCACCCGGCGCCTGGGCGAACCTGGCGGCCGTCGGCCGCCCCGGCGGCGCGGACGTCACCATCGCCGTGCTCGACACCGGCGTCGCCTACTCCGACCGCGGCCGCTTCCGCCGCTCGCCCGACCTCGCCGGCACGCGCTTCGTCCGCGGCTACGACTTCGTCGACCGC
>JANJUA010000293.1 GCA_024710825.1 Solirubrobacteraceae bacterium | reverse complement strand
GCCAGCGGATCTCGACGGCCTCGCCGCGCAGCAGCAGCCGGGCGTCGGCCGCCACCGGGCGGCCCGCGACCGGGTCGAGGATGCGCACGAGCGGCCGCGCCCCCGGGCTGCGGAACACGCCCGACGTGGCGCTCGCCTCGTCGAAGCCGTCGTTGACGCGCACCCGGACGCGCGCCCGCCGCGAGGCCGGGAGCAGCGCCGCCGGGACCCGCACCCGCGAGCCCGCGACGTGCGTCGTCAGCGGCCGCCAGGTGCGGCCGCCGTCGAGCGACAGGTCGACGCTCGCGGTGAGGGCGTCGCCGTCGGGGTCGCGGGCGCGCCAGCGGATCTCGACGGCCTCGCCGCGGGGGCGGCTGCCGCGCCGCGGCGCCAGCACGGCGACCTTCGGCGGGTGCGCCGACCGGCTGCGGGAGGTGACCGGGACGCCGTCGCGCGAGAGCGTGATCGAGGCGGCGCCGGCCGCGGGCACGCCGCCGTCGAGGATCGTCGCCGGGGCGCCGCGGACGACCTCGATCGTCTGCGCGCGCAGCGGGGCGCTGGCGATGACGTCGCCGTCGGCTCCACGGCTCTCGACGGTGTAGGTCCCGGAGGGCTCGGCGCCGCGCGGCGGCGAGCCCGGCTCGACCTGCACGATGGCGATCCGCCCGTCGGACAGCACCGCCGCATCGACGCGCACCGTCCGGGCGCCGTCGCCCTGACGCGGGGCCGCGCTCCGCGCGGCCGGCCGTCGGAAGCCGAGGATCCGGTCCCAGTTGCGCCCCGACAGCCAGGCGTCGCTAGCGCTCGCGCTCGTGTCGGTGTCCGCCGAGTTGGCGCAGTAGGACATCAGGTCGAACCACTGCGCCGGCCCGTTGGGCAGCCCCGGGGCGAGGATGCGGTAGGGCCCGCGCCCGCCGCCGGACGCGGGCCGGCTGTCGAGGCCGAGCGCCTGCGTGTGGCCGCGCTGGTCCGCCGGCCAGTCCTCGCCGCGCTGGTCGGCGTCCGGATAGCACTCGGCGTCCGTCCCGGCGTGCGGCAGCCCCACGGCGTGGAACAGCTCGTGGGCGATGATCGACCGCGGGCGCGTCACCTCCCCGTGCGCGGTGACCCCCGCGCGCCCGACGTCGCCGCGCTGGACGCCGATGACGTCGCCGATGTCGCCGTAGCCGGCCCCGTCGATCGGCGAGCCGCGCCCGCCGCGGTCGATGAGCCCGAACGGCAGGACGGTGGGCGGCAGCCCGGCGTTCGCCGCCCAGGCCGCGATCCGCGCGGCCACCAGCGCCTCGCGATCCGAGCGGTTCAGCGCGACGACCGCCTCGTCGCAGAACGGGTCGAAGTCGATGTCGAGGAAGCACTCGGTCACGACCCGGGTCGAGGCCGACGTCAGATCGCCGATCTCGACGATCGCCCCGTACGGGCGGACGTCGATCGGGATGGGGCTGAGGTTGCGCGCGTCGGCGAACGCGTCGGCCGGATCGAGCGGCGGCCGGGCGCCGTTGATGGTCAGCGCCAGCGGCAGCACGTCGAGGCGGAACGTCCTCTGAAACGGGATGCCCACGAGCCGTAGCTCGCTCTGGTCGCGGCACGCCCGGTCCGCGCAGCCGATCCCCGCCGGGTTCACGCGGGCGGTCAGGTCGACCGTGCCCTCCGTCCACTCCGGCGGCAGCGTGAACGTGTACGCGCCGGCGGGATCGGTGCGCTGGGCGGTCCCGATCGCTTCGAGCCCGGGCCGCAGCACGGCGGGCGACGCGTCCGGCGAGAGCGTGCCCAGCCCGATCGTGCGCCCGCCGACGCGCTTGCTGCCCTGGAGGATCGCGGGCACGTTCGCCAGCCCGCCCGACGGGCCGCTGCTCAGGCCGGCGTAGAAGCGCACGACGGTGCGCTTGCCCTCGGCGAGCCCCACCTCGGGGCGCCGCTCCCCGTAGACCTGCGTCCGCGGCTCGGGGGAGCCGGGGCCGTCGAGCTGCACGCCCTGCGTGATCTCGATGTCGAGCGCCCGTGCGGCGAAGCCGGAGGCCGGGAGCGCCCGCGGCGGCCCGCACGGCGGCGGAGGCGCGGCCGGGTCGCCGAGCTTGACGACCTTGCCCTGGTTCTCGATGCCGTCGAAGGAGCCGTCCTCGCGGCGCAGGTTGCGCGTGTCGACGACGTAGACGTTGCCGCGGCAGTCCGCGGCGACGCCGTTGGGCGCGGTGAGCTCGCCCGGCCCGTTCCCGGGCGCCAGCAGCGCGCCGACCGCCCGGCCGTCCGGATCGAACAGCCGCAGCGTGCCGGATCCGTCGGCGACGTGGAGCAGGCCGTCGGGCGTGACGGCGAAGCCGGAGACGCTGCCGACGAGCCCGGCGGAGAACGACCGCTCCACCGACCCGGCGGCGGTGTGACGGCGCACGACGGCGCCGTTGTCGGAGTACAGCCGGCCCTCGGCGTCGAAGCCGAGCTTGACCGCATCGACGTCGAGCGACCGCTGGACGCCCCCGTCGGGCCGGAAGCGGACGATCTGCCCGGTCCCGGCGTCCGAGACGTGCACCACGCCCGCGGGCGAGACCGCGACGTCCTGCGGGTTGTTGAGGTCGATCGGCGCGCGCACCCCGAGCTGCTCGATCACCCGGCCGCCGAGGTCGAAGCGGATGACGCTGCCGGTCGAGCCCTCGGCCACGTAGACGCTGTCGCCGTCGGCGCCGAGCCCGCGCGGCTGCCGCAGCTGCGGCGCGCGCACGGAGGCGACGAACGAGCCGTTGTAGTCGAACTTCACCAGCCGCGCGTTCGCCGGGTCCGAGACCCAGACGTTGCCGTCGGCGTCGGTGGCCACGTCGCCGGGGAACTGCCCGATGTCGCCCTCGCCCGCGCTCTCGTCGCCGAACTCCGCGATCAGGCTCTGGGCGCTCGCGGGCGCGACGGCGATCCCGGGCGCGAACGCCAGGACCACAGCGACCAGCGCTCCCTGCCCGAGCCGCCTCATGGCGGCACTCTAACGGCGGCCGCAACCGCCGGCCAGGGCGTGCGCCGGTGGCGCCGGCGCCGGGCGCTGGGCATGATGGTGGGGTGATCTCGCTGCGCGCCGGGAGGCTGGAGGCCGACGTCGCCCCGGAGGCGGGGATGGTGGTCGCCTCGCTGCGCCACGACGGCGTCGAGCTGCTCGGCGTTCGCGGCGGGCTCGACGCCTACCGCGAGCACGGCTCGACGTTCGGGGTGCCGCTGCTGTACCCGTTCGCCAACCGGCTCTCGGACGAGCGCTGCCCGCTCGTCGACGCGCGCGGCGCGCGCCGCGACGAGAACGGCCTGCCGATCCACGGGCTGCCCGTGGCGCGCGGGCCGTGGCGGGTCGAGGAGGCGTCCGCCGCGCGCGTGCGCGGCGCGCTGGACTGGGACGAGGCGGCGTTCGCCCCGCCGCACCGCGTCGTGGTCGTCCACGCGCTGGACGAGCGCGGCCTGACGGTGACGACGCGCGTCGAGGGCGAGGGGGTCCCGGTGGCGTTCGGCTGGCACCCCTACCTCGCGGTCGACCGCGCGGCAACGGAGGTCGAGATCCCGGCGCTGCGCCGGCACGCGCTCGACGGCCGCGGGCTGCCGACCGGGGAGGTCGAGGAGGCTCCGGCGTTCGCGGGTCCGCTCGGCGACCGCACGTTCGACGACCTCTACGAGGCGCCGCCGGGGGCGCGGTTCCGGGCCGGCGCGGTGACCGTGGTGTTCGGGACCGGCGCGCGCTGGGCCCAGGTCTTCGCCCCGGCGAGCGAGCCGGTGATCGCCTTCGAGCCGATGACCGCCCCGACGAACGCCCTCGTCAGCGGCGAGGGGCTCGAGCGCTCGCCGGCCGAGCTGCGCTTCCGCATCGCGGTCGCCTGAGCCCCCGACCGCCGCCCCTCGTAGGCTTCTGGCGGCCGTGATCCTGGCCGACCGCTGGTCCTCCATCGACGAGATCCTCGCCGCGCATCCCGAGCTGCGGCTCGACCTCGGCTGCGGCTACGTCAAGCCCGCGGGCTACGTCGGCCTCGACGACCTGCGCGGGGTGGGCGGACTGCAGGGGCAGCTCCCGAGCGTCGAGGGCGGCCCGGACGTCCTGCTCGACCTCAACGCCGACGCCTACCCGTTCCCCGACGGCAGCGCGGTCGAGGTGCGCTCGCGCCACTTCCTCGAGCACTCGCTGCTCGACCACGTCTTCGAGCAGTCGCATCGCGTGCTGCGCCCGGGCGGGCGCTTCGTGGCGATCGTCCCGTACGCCAACAGCGCGGACGGCATGGCGCCCGGCCACCACGTGTTCCTGACCGAGCGCTTCTTCGAGCGCAACCCCGGCTTCGGCGAGCGGTTCGCGATCGAGCGGATCACCTACCGCCAGAGCGAGGAGTGGGAGCGCTGGCCCCGGGTGCTGCGCCGCCTGATCCCGTACGAATGGGCCCGCACGCACCTCTTCAACGTGTGCAAGGAGATGCGAGTCGAGGCCGTTCGCCGCACCGGATGAACGTCCAATTCGGCGCGCCGCCGCTCCGGCCGCGCAATCGGGCTACCGATCCGGGCGAGATGATCCGCTCCACGCTCTCCATCGCCCTGGCCGGGGCGCTGCTGGCGCTTCCCGCCGCCGCCTCCGCCGACACGCCGACCTACGAGTCCTGCCTCGCCGAGCAGGCGGAGAACCTCAACGTCGACTGCGTGACCGCCGCGCAGGTCGGCAAGAAGCCGCGCAAGAAGCACAAGCCGCGCACCGTGCGGGTCACCTGGTCGCTCGGCGGCTGCGCCGGCGAGCCCGCGTCGGGCTGGGAGTGGCAGGTCCGCTTCATCCGCGACGACCGCCTCGGCACGATCCTGCCGGCGGAGGGCGCCGACGGCACCCGCCACTACCTGTTCGGCGGTACGAGCCAGGTCGGCAGCCACGACGTGCGCCTCAAGCGCGGCGCGTACTTCGTCGACCTGGGCCTGGAGCACTCCTACTCGCCCGACGGCGGCGACTGCGGCCCGGTGGACGTGCGCTCGCAGCGGTTCGTCGTGCGCTGAGCGGCGCTTGGGGCCGGGACGGCGCACGCTTGGTACAGTGTGCGCCGTCGACCGATAGTCGTAGCCGCCCTTGACGACGGCGCCGCGCCACATACGCGGCGGCCTTGGGCGGGGTCCGTGAGCGTCGACCGCCCCCCACGGGGGTCACAGCATGCTGCTGTGCTAATCTGGATCGCTGCGCCTTTTGTCGGGGCGCAGTCCCCGCTCGTTTCGCCCGCTCACGACCCTCCAGAGGAGTCGCCGCCTTGGCTTCCGCCGACGCCACGCGCACGCGCCGTTCGTTCGCGCGTCTGAACACGCCCCTCGAGGTCCCGAACCTCATCGACATCCAGCGCCGCTCGTTCGCGTGGCTCACCGACCCCGAGAAGGGTGGCCTGCGCGAGACGATCGACGACATCACGCCCATCGAGGACTACACCGGCAACCTCGCCGTCGACTTCGGCGAGTTCTCCTTCGACGAGCCGGTCGCCACCATCGAGGAGTGCCGCGAGAAGGACCTCACCTACGCGCGCCCGCTGACCGTCACGGTCGCCTTCGTCAACCGCGAGACCGGAGAGATCCGCGAGCAGTCCGTGTTCATGGGCGACTTCCCCTGGATGACCGACCGCGGCACGTTCATCATCAACGGCACCGAGCGCGTCGTCGTCACCCAGCTCGTCCGCTCCCCCGGCGCGTACCTGATGGAGCCGAAGGACCGCGAGAAGCAGGTCTTCGTCGCGAACCTCATGCCGGCCCGCGGATCGTGGCTGGAGCTCGAGATCGACAAGAAGGGCAAGGTCTTCGTCCGCATCGACCGCAAGCGCAAGCTGCCGGTCACCGTGCTGCTGCGGGCGATGGGCTATGCGAGCGACGAGGAGATCCTGCGCCTCTTCGACAACTCGCTCTACATCCGCAACACGATCGACGCCGACACCGAGGTCACGCGGACCGAGGAGGGCGCGCTGATCGAGCTGTTCAAGAAGCAGCGCCCCGGCGAGCCGCCGAGCGTCGACAACGCGCGCGCGCTGCTCAACCAGCTCTTCTTCGACCCCAAGCGCTACGACCTCACGCGCGTCGGCCGCTACAAGCTCAACTCCCGTCTCGACCTCGACATCGACCTCGAGACGCGGACCCTGACCCACGACGACATCCTCGCCCTGGTCAAGGAGCTCGTGTCGCTGCCGCGCCTGCTCGGCATCCCCGAGGAGCCCGAGGTCGAGATCAAGGACTACGCCGCCGAGGCCGTCGCGATGCCGCGCGAGCCCGTCGCCGAGCACCTCGACGAGTACGAGCACTTCGGCAACCGCCGCCTGCGGACCGTCGGCGAGCTCATCCAGGAGGCCTTCCGCATCGGCCTCTACCGGATGGAGCGCGTCGTGCGCGAGCGCCTCACCACCGAGGACGCCGACACGATCACGCCGCAGACGATCATCAACATCCGTCCCGTCGTGGCCGCGCAGAAGGAGTTCTTCGGCTCCTCTCAGCTGTCGCAGTTCATGGACCAGACCAACTCGCTGTCGGGCCTGACGCACCGCCGCCGCCTCAACTCCCTCGGCGCGGGCGGCCTGACCCGCGAGCGCGCGCCGATCGAGGTCCGCGACGTCCACCCGACGCACTACGGCCGCATGTGCCCGATCGAGACCCCCGAGGGCCCGAACATCGGTCTCATCGGCTCTCTCTCGAGCTACGCCAAGCTCTCCGAGCACGGCTTCGTCACGACGCCCTACCGGGTCGTCAAGGACGGCATCGTCACGGACGAGATCGTCCACCTGGACGCGACGCAGGAGGAGGAGCGCCTCGTCGGCCAGGCCAACACGAACATCGACCCCGACGGCAGGATCACCGACGACGAGGTCCTCTGCCGGACGCAGGCGGGCCAGTACGTCACGGTCCCGCCGACCGAGGTCGACCTCATCGACGTGTCGCCGCAGCAGATCTGGTCGGTCGCCACGGCGATGATCCCGTTCCTCGAGCACGACGACGCGAACCGCGCGCTGATGGGCTCGAACATGCAGCGCCAGGCCGTGCCGCTCCTGAAGACGGACGCCCCGGTCATCGGCACCGGCATGGAGCGCCGCGCGGCGCTCGACACCGGCGACGTGGTCATCGCCAAGAACGCGGGCGAGATCGCCTACGTCGACGCGACCCACATCACGGTCGAGACGAAGGACGGCCGCGACGAGTACGAGCTGCAGAAGTTCATGCGCTCCAACCAGGGCACGCTCATCCACCAGAAGCCCCTGGTCAAGCCGGGCGAGTCGGTGGAGGCGGGCGACGTGCTCGCCGACGGCTCCTCGACCGACAAGGGCGAGATGGCGCTGGGCAAGAACCTGATGGTCGCCTTCATGTCCTGGGAGGGCTACAACTTCGAGGACTCGATCATCCTCAGCAAGCGCCTGGTCAAGGACGACGAGCTCACCTCGATCCACATCGAGGAGTACGAGATCGACGCCCGCACGACCAAGCTGGGCGACGAGGAGATCACGCGTGACATCCCGAACCGCTCGGAGGAGTCGCTGCGCAACCTCGACGACCGCGGCATCGTCCGCGTCGGCGCCGAGGTCACGTCGGGCGACCTGCTCGTCGGCAAGGTCACGCCGAAGGGCGAGACCGAGCTGACCGCCGAGGAGAAGCTGATCCGCGCGATCTTCAAGGAGAAGGCGCGCGAGGTCCGCGACACCTCGCTGAAGGTGCCCCACGGCGAGGGCGGCGTCGTCATCGACGTGATGACGTTCTCGCGCGAGGAGGGCGACGACCTGCCCCCGGGCGTCAACGACCTCGTCCGCGTGTTCGTGGCGAAGAAGCGCAAGATCGCCGAGGGCGACAAGCTCGCCGGCCGCCACGGCAACAAGGGCGTCATCTCGCGCATCGTCGACGAGCAGGACATGCCGTTCCTCGAGGACGGCACGCCGGTCGACGTCATCCTCAACCCGCTCGGCGTCCCGTCGCGCATGAACGTCGGCCAGATCATGGAGACCCACCTCGGGTGGGCCGCCGCGCAGGGCTGGTACGACGACGGCAGCGACGCCTACCGCGAGGCGCAGGAGAACGGGACGAAGGTCTACGTCTCCACGCCCGTGTTCGACGGCGCCACGATGGAGGACGTCGACGAGGCCCTCCTCGGCTGGCAGAAGGCGCACAAGGGCCGCATCCGCATGGACATCGACGAGAGCCGCCGTCCGGGCATCCGCGCCAGCGGCAAGATGCAGCTCTTCAGCGGGCGCACCGGGGAGCCGTTCGACGACCTGGTGACGGTGGGCTACATGTACATCCTCAAGCTCCACCACCTCGTCGACGACAAGATCCACGCCCGCTCGACCGGCCCGTACTCGCTCGTCACCCAGCAGCCGCTGGGCGGCAAGGCGCAGTTCGGCGGCCAGCGCTTCGGCGAGATGGAGGTCTGGGCCCTGGAGGCGTACGGCGCCGCCTACACGCTCCAGGAGATGCTCACGATCAAGTCCGACGACACCGTCGGGCGCGTGAAGGCCTACGAGGCGATCGTCAAGGGCGAGAACATCGCCGAGCCGTCGATCCCGGAGTCCTTCAAGGTGCTCCTCAAGGAGATGCAGTCGCTGGCGCTCGACGTCAACGTCGTCTCCGACGAGGGCGCCCGCGCCGAGATGGGCGACGAGGACGACGACCTGCTCCGCGCGGCGGAGGAGCTGGGCATCGACCTGAGCGGCGTGCGCGCGAACGACCCCGCCGGTCCCGCCGACGAGGCCGTCGAGGGCACCGACGACACCGACGCCGTCACCGACAAGGACACCGAGGCCGACGCCGATGTGGACATCGACGCCGACGTGAACACCGCGGACCTTCCGCAGGAGTAACCGTGATCGACATCAACAACTTCGACGCGATCGAGATCAGCCTCGCGTCCTCCAAGCAGATCCGAAGCTGGAGCTCCGGCGAGGTCACGAAGCCCGAGACGATCAACTACCGCACGCTGAAGCCGGAGAAGGACGGCCTCTTCTGCGAGCGCATCTTCGGTCCGACGAAGGACTGGGAGTGCTACTGCGGCAAGTACAAGCGCGTCCGCTACAAGGGCATCGTCTGCGAGCGCTGCGGCGTGGAGGTCACGCGGTCCAAGGTGCGCCGTGAGCGCATGGGCCACATCGACCTCGCCGCCCCCGTGAGCCACATCTGGTTCTTCAAGGGCGTGCCGTCGCGGATCGGCTACCTGCTCGACATGGCGCCGAAGGACCTCGAGAAGGTCCTGTACTTCGCGGCGTCGATCGTGACGTGGGTCGACGACGACGCCCGTCAGGCCGACCTGCCCGAGCTGGAGACCCGCGTCAACGAGGTGCTCGACTCCTACGCCGCCGAGCGCGAGGAGCGGGTGCTGGAGCTGCGCGAGTCGCTCGCGCGCCGCGAGGACTACCTGACCACCGGCAACCAGTCCGGCTTCTCCGACGAGGACCACCTGTGGGCGGACTCGCTGGACGTCAAGATCAACAAGCTCGACGACGACGAGCGCGACAAGCTGCTCAAGGAGGTCCGCAAGACCTTCGAGGCGGACATCTCCGACACGGAGGCCTACATCGAGGACGCGGCCGAGCGCATGCGTCAGGTGTGGGACCTCTTCAAGGAGATGGAGCCCAAGCGCATCGAGCACGACGAGACGACGTTCCGCGAGCTCAAGGAGCGGTTCGGCTCGCCGTACGGCTTCGGCGAGTACTTCCGCGGCGGCATGGGCGCCGAGGCGATCCGCGACCTGCTCGAGCAGGTCGACCTGGAGGCCGAGGCGGCCGACCTCGAGGACCAGGTCAAGACCGGCAAGGGCCAGAAGCAGGCCCGCGCGGTCAAGCGCCTCAAGGTCGTCACGGCGTTCATCCAGTCCGGCAACCGCCCGGACCAGATGATCCTCGAGGCCGTCCCGGTCATCCCGCCGGAGCTGCGCCCCATGGTCCAGCTCGACGGTGGGCGCTTCGCGACGTCCGACCTCAACGACCTGTACCGCCGCGTCATCAACCGCAACAACCGGCTCAAGCGCCTGCTCGACCTCGGCGCGCCCGAGATCATCGTCAACAACGAGAAGCGGATGCTCCAGGAGGCCGTCGACGCGCTGTTCGACAACGGCCGCCGCGGGCGCCCCGTCACCGGTCCGGGCAACCGGCCGCTGAAGTCGCTGTCGGACATGCTCAAGGGCAAGCTGGGCCGGTTCCGTCAGAACGTGCTCGGCAAGCGCGTCGACTTCGCGGGCCGCTCGGTCATCGTGTCGGGCCCGTCGCTGCGGCTGCACCAGTGCGGGCTGCCGAAGCTGATGGCGCTCGAGCTGTTCAAGCCGTTCATCATGGCCCGCCTCGTCGAGCGCAAGTCCGCGCAGAACATCAAGGCGGCCAAGAAGATGGTCGACTCGATGATCCCGGAGGTGTGGGACGTGCTCGAGGAGGTCATCCACGAGCACCCGGTCCTGCTCAACCGCGCGCCGACGCTCCACCGCCTGGGCATCCAGGCGTTCGAGCCCGTGCTCGTCGAGGGCAAGGCCATCCAGGTCCACCCGCTCGTCTGCCACGCGTACAACGCGGACTTCGACGGCGACCAGATGGCGGTCCACCTCCCGCTGAGCGCCGAGGCGCAGGCGGAGGCCCGGATCCTGATGCTGTCGGCGAACAACATCCTGTCGCCGGCGCACGGCGCGCCGCTGGCCACGCCGACGCAGGACATGGTGCTGGGCGCGTACTACCTGACCTACGGGCCGGAGGCGTCGGAGCTCGAGAAGATCGACCCGGCCACGGCCGACAGGCGTCCGCACGTGTTCCGCACGGCGCAGGAGGCGGAGTTCGCCTACGACCTCGGCGCGGTGAAGCTGCACGACCTGGCCGAGTACAGGCAGGTCGGCGCCGAGGGCCATGTCCTCACCACGGTCGGGCGGATCATCTACAACGAGAAGATCCAGCGCGCCCTGATGGAGGCGATGGGCGACGAGTTCGACCCCTCGACCTACGTCTTCGTCAACCAGGCGATGAAGAAGAAGGACACGGGCCGGATCATCGACGAGCTGGTGCAGACCTACGGCGCGCCTGCGGTCTCGCAGGTCCTCGACGCGTTCAAGGACCTCGGGTTCAAGTATGCGACGCAGGCCGGCATCACGGTCAGCAAGAACGACGTCGTCATCCCGCCGTCCAAGGGCGAGATCCTGAAGAAGTACGAGGACCTCGTCGCCGAGATCCAGGACCAGTACGACATGGGCCTGATCACGGAGGAGGAGCGCAAGGAGGCGGTCGTCGCCCAGTGGGACGCCGCCACCGACGAGGTCGCGGACGCCATGGTCGAGAACCTCGACCCCCTGAACCCCATCTACATGATGGCCAGCTCAGGGGCGCGAGGCTCGTTCAAGCAGATCCGCCAGCTCGCGGGCATGCGCGGCCTGATGGCGAACCCGAAGGGCGAGATCATCGAGCGGCCGATCAAGGCCAACTTCATCGAGGGCCTCTCCGTGCTCGAGTACTTCATCTCGACGCACGGCGCCCGCAAGGGCCTCGCCGACACCGCCCTGCGCACCGCCGACTCGGGCTACCTCACCCGGCGCCTGGTCGACGTCTCCCAGGACGTCATCATCCGCGAGCCGGACTGCGGCACCGAGGAGCACATCGAGCTGCTCGCCTTCAACGAGACGGGCGAGCCGAACGACAACCTCATCGGGCGCATCGCGCCGGTGGACATCGCCACCAAGCGCGGGCGCGTCCTGGTCGAGGCCGGCAAGGAGATCGGGCGGGCGGAGTTCGCCGAGATCGCCGACGCGTTCCGGGCCGACTACGACGACAAGGGCGTCAACGCCAGGATCCCGGTGCGCTCCGTGCTCAAGTGCGAGGCCACCTCGGGCGTGTGCCAGGCCTGCTACGGCCGGTCGATGGCCACGGGGAAGATCGCCCAGATCGGCGATGCGGTCGGCATCATCGCCGCGCAGTCGATCGGCGAGCCCGGCACGCAGCTGACCATGCGGACGTTCCACACCGGCGGCGTCGCCGGGGCGGACATCACGCACGGCCTGCCGCGCGTGGTGGAGCTGTTCGAGGCCCGCAAGCCGAAGGGCCTGGCGCAGATCTCCGAGGTCGACGGCAAGGTCGCCATCGAGGAGACCGACAAGGCCATCACGGTGCACGTGACCGACGACGCGGGCGACGAGCACAAGTACTCGTTCCCGCGCCGGACGCGCATGTTCGTCGAGGACGGCCAGGTCATCGAGAAGGGCACGCAGCTCAACGAGGGCTCGCTGTACCCGCACGACGTGCTCTCCATCCAGGGGCGCACGGCGACGGAGCAGTACCTCGTCAAGGAGGTGCAGGTCGTCTACAAGTCGCAGGGCGTGGACATCAACGACAAGCACATCGAGCTGATCGTCCGCCAGATGCTCAAGAAGGTCCGGGTCGACCAGAAGGGCGACACCGAGTACCTGCCCGGCGCGTTCATCGACCGCTACGACTTCGCTCGCGCGAACGAGGAGGTCAAGGCGGCCGGCGGCGAGACGGCGCAGTACGAGGAGATCATCCTCGGCATCACGAAGGCGTCGCTGAACACGGACTCGTTCCTCTCGGCGGCCTCCTTCCAGGAGACCACGAAGGTCCTGACGGACGCGGCGCTCGAGGGCAAGATCGACCGCCTCAACGGCCTGAAGGAGAACGTGATCATCGGCAAGCTGATCCCGGCCGCCACGGGGCTGAAGCGCTACCGGCGGATCGAGATCGAGCCGTCCGAGCCGCTTCCGCGGGCGGAGGAGGTCGGGCTGCTGGACTCCGACGACATCGCGGCCGAGCTCGGGCTCGCCGAGGGTCAGGGGCTCGGCGGCTTCGGCTTCGACGACTCCGAGCTCCAGTCGCTGGGCGAGATCGGCAACGGCGGGGGCTCCGACCCCGGCTTCGCCGAGGAGCTCGCCGACCTGGACGTGCCGGACTCCGACAAGTAGCCACCTCCCGGGCAGCCGGGAGAGGATCGACACGACGGCCGCGCCTCGGATCGAGGTCGCGGCCGTCGGCGTCCGTGGGGCGGCGGCGGCGTGCTCACGACGTGCCGACGGCGCGGGTCTCGATGACCGAGCGGGCGGCGAGGCAGGTCCGCAGGCGCCAGGGCCGGACGCCGCGGTCGACGCGTACGACCGCGCCGTCGCGGCCCAGCCAGACGAGGTCGAGCGCGAAGCGCATTCCCGCGGTGTGGACCGAGCGCGTGCGTGGGAGGTGAAGGCCCAGCTCGGACGGGACCGCCGCCTCGGCGAGCCCGGCCAGCCCGAGCAGTCGGGCGCGTCCGGTGCTCGCGTCGAGGACGTGGGGGCTCCGCCGCGGCAGCGCGCGCAGGCGGCGGGGAAGGCACGTGGGATCCATGCCCCGGATCAGGGGCGCGCGGCGACGCCCTCGCCCCACGCCCGCAGCCGCGCGGCGAGCTCGGCGGTGAGCCCGGTGGCCGGCCGGGTCTCGACGACGAGCGTGGGTTGCGAGCGGCCGCGCGCCCAGTCCCGCACCGCGTCGTTGACGTCGTCGTCGATCCACGCGCACGGGCGATCGCGCGCGTAGGCGCGCACGGCGGCGAGCTTCCAGTGGCCGGGGCTGGCGCCGAAGTCGAGGTACGGATACGGGCCGAGCCCGAGGAGGTGGGGGAGGTGGTCGTTGGCGCGGTCCTTCCATCCGGAGCACCACACGTGGTCGTAGAGGTCGGCCAGATCGTGCAGGTGGCCCGCGGCGTCCTCCGAAAGAAAGTGCAGGATGCCGTCGACCTGGAGCCACCTTCCGTGTTCGGGAACGGCGTCGGGCGCGAAGCCGAACAGGCTGAGCACGCCGTCGATGTCCACGAACAGCAGCGGCTTCGTGCCCGTTTGCACCAGATCTGTCAATGGCCTCGCGTTTCCGGCGCCGTCTTCAGGAACCGTCGCTATGGTGCCAGGGCGCGCTGGGCATCAAGGACAAGGTTTGGCGGCCGATGGCATGGGTACGCCGCGGCACCGCTCTGATCGCTCCGCCCGCGCTCCCCTTCCCGCATGAGCCTTCATCTCGGCATCCTCTTCGCGCTCGCCTGCGCGTTCGTCACGAACCTGGCGTTCCTGTACAAGCATCGCGGCGCGTGCGCCGCCCCGAAGGTCGACGTGCGCCGGCCGCTGGAGTCGGCCGCCGGGCTCTTCCGCTCGCGCTGGTTCACGATCGGCATGCTCGTCGGGCTCGGCGCCTGGCTGTTCCACGTGGCGGCGCTGGCGATGGCGCCCCTGTCGGTGGTGCAGGTGGTGCTCGCGAGCGGCCTGGTGCTGCTGGCCGTGATGGCCGACCGGCTCTTCGGCTTTCAGATCGGCCGGCGCCAGTGGCTCGGGCTGGGGGCGATGGCGATCGGCCTGGGGCTCATCGCAATCACGCAGCCGACGGCGACCGGGAGCCACTCCAGCTACTCGATCCTGGCGATGACGGTCTTCGAGGGCGGGCTGCTCGGCCTCGGCGCGCTGCTCATCGCCGGCCCGAGGGTGGCTGGGCTGCGTCAGGAGCACCACGGGGTGGCGCTCGCCGCCGCGGCGGGGATCCTCTTCGGCGTCTCGAACGTGGCGATCAAGGCGCTCACCGGCCTGGTCGGGATGCTCGGGCCGTTCGGCGTCCTGTCGCCGTGGCTCGCGGTGGCGGCGTTGGCGTCCGTCGCGGCGTTCTACGCCTCGGCGCGGAGCCTCCAGGACGGCGAGGCCGTCTCGGTCATCGCGATCACCGGCACCGCCGCGAACGTCTCCTGCATCGCGGGCGGCATCGTGGTCTTCGGCGATCCGCTCCCGGGCGATGCGCTCGGCATCGTGGCGCAGTCGGTCGCGTTCGTGCTGGTGATCGTGGCCGCGGCGCTGACGCCGGCCCCGGTCCGCGCCGCACGCGTCGCTCCCGCCGCGGCCTGACCGGCGCCTCGCGGCGCCGAAGCGCGTTGAGCTTCGCGGACGCGGCGCGTACCGTGTCGGTCGAGACCGGGGAAGGGGACGAGAGCATGGCCGGCGAGCCGATCGCACCGACGTCGCACCAGGAGCAGGCGCGCCGCCACCTGTGGATGCACTTCAGCCGCATGGGCGCCTACGACCGCGACCACGAGATCCCGGTGATCGTCCGCGGCGAGGGCTGCCACGTCTACGACGAGCACGGCAAGCGCTACCTCGACGGCCTCAGCGCCCTGTTCTGCGTCAACATCGGCCACGGCCGAGCCGACGTCGCCCAGGCTGGCGCCGACCAGGCCAAGGAGCTCGGCTTCTTCACCAACTGGTCCTACGCCCACCCGCGCGCGATCGAGCTCGCGACCCGCATCGCCGGCCTTGCCCCCGGGGACCTCAACCGCGTGTTCTTCACCAGCGGGGGCAGCGAGGCCGTCGAGTCCGCGATCAAGCTCGTCCGGCAGTACCACAAGCTCACGGGCCACCCGAACAAGACCAAGCTGATCGCGCGCGAGATCGCCTACCACGGCACCAGCCTGGGCGCGTTGACGGCCACGGGCATCACCTCGCTGCGCCAGCCGTTCGAGCCGTTGACGCCCGGCGGCTGCCACGTGCCGAACACCAACACGTACCGCCTGCCCCCGGGCTTCGGCGAGGAGAGCCTGGCGGAGGCGGTCCGCGAGCGCATCCTCTTCGAGGGCCCCGACACGGTCGCCGCCGTCATCATGGAGCCGGTCCAGAACGCGGGCGGCTGCTTCACCCCGCCGCCCGGCTACTGGCAGCGCGTGCGCCGGATCTGCGACGAGCTCGACGTGCTGCTCATCTCCGATGAGGTCATCTGCTCGTGGGGCCGCCTCGGCGAGTGGTTCGGGGCGCAGCGCTACGACTACCAGCCGGACGTCATCACGACGGCGAAGGGCATCACCTCCGCCTACGCGCCGATGGGGGCGATGATCGTCTCCGATCGGATCGCCGAGCCGTTCCTCGAGGGCGCCGCCTCGTTCGCCCACGGCTTCACGTTCGCGGGGCACCCGATCTCGTGCGCGGTCGCGATGGCGAACATCGACGTCCTCGAGCACGAGGGCATCCTCGACAACGTCCGCTCCAACGCGCCGGGATTCCGCGCCATGCTCGAGTCGCTGCGCGACATCCCGATAGTCGGCGACGTCCGCGGCGACGGCTACTTCCAGGCCATCGAGCTCGTCAAGGACCGCGAGACGCGCGAGTCCTTCGACGACGACGAATCCGAGTGGCTGCTCCGCGGGTACCTCTCCGGCGAGCTGTATCGCCGCGGCCTCATCTGCCGCGCCGACGACCGCGGCGACCCGGTCGTGCAGCTCTCGCCGCCGCTCGTCGCGGGCCCGGCGGAGTTCGAGGAGATCGAGTCGGTGCTGCGACCGACGCTCGAGGACGCATGGGCGCAGGTGCGGCGGCGCCGGGGCTGACACGCCTCAGTCGGCCGACACGTCGCGCCGGAACGGGCGCGAGCGCAGCACCATGCGCGTCTCCGTCACCGCCGCCCCGGCGCGGCGCAGCGCGCGCACCGTGCGGTCGAGGTCGTCGGCGTCGAGGCACGAGGCGCGCAGCTGGTAGTCGAAGCGACCGGTCAGGAACGTGAGCTCGCGCGCGCAGGTCAGCTCGGAGACCTGGTGCTCGAACGCGTCGGGATCGGCGGTCGCGCTCATGCGGATGTCGATCAGCGCCTCCAGTCCGCGCCCGAGCGCGCCGTAGTCGATGCTCGCGGTGAACCCCCGGATGACCCCCGCCTCCGTCAGGCGGCGCACGCGCGGAGCGACGGCGTGCGGGCTGAGGTCGACCAGCTCACCCAGCTGGGTGTACGTGGCGCGTCCGTTTTGGAGCAGCTCGCTGAGGATCACACGGTCTATGGCGTCCAGAACGATGGATTTCACGGGGCTTCTTCTCCGGTGATGACAACGTGCGCGTGCAGGGAGATGATGACGGTCATGACCACAATCGGTGTCCCCACAGAGATCAAGACCGACGAGTACCGGGTCGCCCTCACGCCCTCGGGCGTCCGCGAGCTGACCGACCACGGCCACAGGGTCCTCGTCCAGGCCGGCGCGGGCGCGGGCTCCCAGATCGCCGACGCCGACTACGAGGCGCAGGGCGCCGTAGTGGTCGCCGACGTCGACTCCGTCTTCGCCGAGGCGGATCTGATCGTCAAGGTCAAGGAGCCTCAGCCGGAGGAGGTCGCGCGGCTGCGCCCCGAGCACGTGCTCTTCACCTACCTGCACCTCGCGGCGGACGCGGAGCTCACGCTGGGGCTCATGGCGTCGAAGGCGACCTGCATCGCCTACGAGACCGTCACCGACCTCCGCGGCCGCTTGCCGCTGCTGGCGCCGATGAGCGAGGTGGCGGGCAAGATCGCCGCCCAGGCGGGCGCGTTCATGCTCGAGAAGCCCCTCGGTGGTCGTGGCCTGCTGCTCGGCGGGGTGCCGGGTGTAGCGGCGGGCAAGGTGATGATCATCGGCGGCGGCGTCGTGGGGCAGAACGCCGCCGAGATCGCCATCGGGATGGGCGCCGAGGTCTACGTCTACGACCGCTCGATCGACCGCCTGCGCGAGCTCGACGTGCTGCTGAACGGGCGCTGCTCGACGTGCTTCGCCTCCGCGGTCGAGCTGGAGCAGCGGCTGCCCGAGATGGACCTCATCGTCGGGGCGGTCCTCATCCACGGGGCGAAGGCGCCGCGGGTCGTCACCCGCGAGCAGCTCGCGATGATGAAGCGCAACGCGGTCATGGTGGACGTGTCGATCGACCAGGGCGGCTGCTTCGAGACGTCGCGGCCCACCACGCACTCCGACCCGACCTACGAGGTCGACGGCGTCACCCACTACTGCGTGGCGAACATGCCGGGCGCGGTGCCGGTCACGTCGACCTACGCGCTGACGAACGCGACGATGCCCTACGTGGTCAAGCTGGCCGACGGAGGCGTCGCCGCGCTGCGCGACGACGCCGGGTTCAAGGAGGGGCTGAACGTCTGCGGTGGGCGCGTGACCTACGCGCCGGTCGCGGAGGCGGTCGGCGTGGAGGCGTGCGCCCCGGAGGCGGCGCTGGCCGCGTAGCCGCGACTCAGGCGGGCGCGCGGACGTAGAGCGGCCGCGCGTGCTCGAGCATCCAGGCGCCGAGCGGGTCCTCGGCGCGCGGGTCGACCAGCGTGAACGCGGCGACGCGGTCGAGCGCGTCCGCGCCCGCCTGCAGCACGCGGCCGGCGTCGGCGTCGCGCTCGAGCTCGAGGCCGACCACCAGCCGCGGGTCGCGCTCCCCGGCGGGCAGGACGACGGCGCGGTGGGCGACGAGGACCGCGGGCTCCCCGGCGGCCCACGCGCGCAGCCGCTCCCACAGCTCCTCGGGCTCCTCCGTGGGGGCGCCGATCGTCAGGTCGCCCTCGGGGTCCAGCGCCCGCACGTCCTCCTCGGGCAGCGCGACGCCGAGGTCGCCGCCGGGGTTCAGCGCCAGGTCGTGGCCGGCGGGCCAGATCGAGGCGAGGTCGGCCCCCGACGCGCGCAGGTAGCGGCCCGCCCTCGGCGCGCCGCGCTCGAGCTGCTCCAGCGAGGTGAACGCGGGCACGAACCGGCGGCCCTCGTGCTCGAAGACGGGCAGCGCGACCTGCTCGCCCGGCTCGAGCTCGCGGTCGCCGTCCGCGGTCGGGTCCCCCTGGGCCGGGACGAACAGCGGGTCGGATGCGAGACGCTCCAGGAAGGGCTCGGCGTCCTCGCCCCGGGAGGCCGCGAGCAGGGTGGCCTCGAGGGCGTTGGACGGCTGGAAGTCGGTCATGTCCACATCCTTCTACTGAAAACGGCGGTCGCTGCTACCCTTCTCCGTCGCATGCCCACGACCTCGCAGCTGATCCGCAAGGGCCGGAAGGCCAAGCCCAAGAAGCTCGCCACGCCCGGCCTCAAGTCCGGCAAGGGGCGCAAGAAGAAGGTTGCGGCGCCGCAGCGCCGCGGCGTCTGCACGCGCGTCTACACCGTGACCCCCAAGAAGCCGAACTCGGCGCTGCGCAAGGTCGCGCGTGTCCGGATCACCGGGTCGATGGAGATCACCGCCTACATCCCGGGCGAGGGCCACAACCTGCAGGAGCACTCCGTCGTGCTCGTGCGCGGCGGCCGCGTCAAGGATCTGCCGGGCGTGCGCTACAAGGTCGTGCGCGGAACGCTCGACGCCGCCGGCGTCAGCGACCGCAAGAAGGCCCGTTCGCAGTACGGCGTCAAGAAGAAGTAGGCCATGCCCCGTCGCGCAGCAGCTCAGCTCCGGCCGATCGAGCCGGACCCCGTCCATCGCTCCCGCCTCGTGCAGCAGGTCATCAACAAGGTGATGCTGGACGGCAAGAAGTCGACCGCCGAGCGGATCGTCTACGACGCGCTCGCCATCATCGGCGAGCGGACGGGCAAGGACCCCATCGAGGCGCTCGAGGCGTCGATCAAGGCGCTCACGCCGGTGCTCGAGGTTCGCTCTCGGCGCGTCGGCGGCGCGACCTACCAGGTGCCCGTCGAGGTGCCGCAGCGCCGCGCCCGCACGCTCGCCGTGCGCTGGCTCGTCGAGTTCGCCCGCCAGCGGCGCGAGAAGACGATGGCGCAGCGGCTCGCCAACGAGCTGATGGACGCGCAGTCCCAGCAGGGCGGCGCCTACAAGCGCAAGGACGACATCTACCGCATGGCGCAGGCCAACAAGGCCTTCGCCCACTACCGCTGGTAGTCGGCGGCGCCAGTCCCGCAGCTCTTCCGGAGGCCCGCCAGCGCGGGCCTTCGTCGTCTCACGGGCGGCGGACCCGCGCCCGCGCGGGGAGCGTGAGCGCGGCGACGGCGGCGGCCACGAGCAGAAGCCCGCCCGCCAGCTCCAGCCACAGCCCCGGGCCCGCGGCGGCGTGCGCATCCTCGTAGTGGATGCCGAGCTCGCCCGTCGCGCGAGTGTCGGGCAGGTCGCCGACCGCGACGAACACGAGCGCGACCGCCCCGATCGCCAGCAGCGCGACCGCGGCGGGGCGCGCGCGGCCCACCGCGGCGCCCCACGCGAGCGGCAGCGCCGCCACGCCGAGCACGAGCAGCGCCCAGCCGTGCCGGTCGGCGCCGGACTCCGCCACGCGGACCACGTCGCCCACTCGGAGCTCGACCACGGTGGTCGCCTCGGCGACGCAGAGCAGGACCGCGCCCAGGGCCGCCGGCGCGAGCAGACCGAGCAAGCCGCCCGTCACGCCCGAGAGCGCGGCCACCGGTTTGCTATCGTCCTCCGTCGCTGCCGAGCCATGCGCGCTCATCGCAGTGCCCGCACCCGCACGAATGGCGACTCCGACCAGATAGCGACGCCGCTGCCGACCTGGACGGTGTCGTGTGCGGGCCCGCGTGGCCCGTTCTTTTTGCCCTGAGTCCCGCTGCACATCGACAGACAGCTCTCTTCTCTCATGCCCCGCAAGTTCAGCCTCGAGAACACCCGCAACATCGGGATCATGGCGCACATCGACGCCGGCAAGACCACGACCACCGAGCGCATCCTCTACTACACCGGTCGGACGCACAAGATCGGCGAGACCCACGAGGGCTCGGCCCAGATGGACTGGATGGAGCAGGAGCAGGAGCGGGGGATCACGATCACGTCCGCCGCCACCACCTGCGAGTGGCGCGGTCATCGGATCAACATCATCGACACGCCCGGCCACGTGGACTTCACGGTCGAGGTCGAGCGCTCGCTGCGCGTCCTCGACGGCGCCGTCGCCGTGTTCGACTCGGTCGCGGGCGTCGAGCCTCAGTCCGAGACGGTGTGGCGCCAGGCCGACACCTACAAGGTGCCGCGCATCGCGTTCATCAACAAGATGGACCGCATCGGCGCGGACTTCGACGGCTCCGTGAAGACGATGCACGACCGCCTGGCGGCCAACGCCGTCCCGGTCCAGCTTCCGTGGGGCGCCGAGGCCGACCTGATCGGCATCGTCGACCTCATCGGCATGAAGGCGATCCGCTACCTCGACGACCTCGGCAAGGACCAGGAGATCGTCGACATCCCGGCCGAGCTGGCCGAGAAGGCGGATGCCGCGCGCGAGACGCTCATCGACGCCGTCTCGACCTTCGACGACGATCTCGCCGAGGCGTACCTCGAGAACGGCGACGTCGAGCCGGAGCAGCTCAAGGCGGCGATCCGCGGCGCGACGCTCGCGCTGCACATGACCCCGGTGTTCTGCGGCTCGGCCTTCAAGAACAAGGGCGTGCAGCCGCTGCTCGACGCGGTGCTCGACTACCTGCCCAGCCCGCTGGACATCCCGCCGGTCGTCGGGACGGTCGACGTCAAGGGCTCCGACGAGCCGCGCCAGGAGACCCGCGCCGCCGACGACTCCGAGCCCTTCGCCGCGCTCGCCTTCAAGATCATGGCCGACCCGTTCGTCGGCAAGCTCACGTACTTCCGCGTCTACTCGGGCCGGCTCGAGGCGGGCTCGCGCGTCCTGAACGTGACCACCGGCAACACCGAGCGCGTCGGCCGCATCCTGATGATGCACGCCAACGACCGCGAGGAGGTCAGCGAGGTCTACGCGGGCGACATCGCCGCGGGCGTCGGCATCAAGAAGGTGGTGACCGGCGACACGCTGGCCGCGCCCGACGCGCCGATCAAGCTCGAGAACATCGACTTCCCGGAGCCGGTCATCAAGGTGGCCGTCGAGCCGAAGACGAAGTCCGACCAGGAGAAGATGTCGGTCGCCCTGGGCCGCCTGGCCGAGGAGGATCCGACGTTCCAGGTCCAGACGAACGAGGAGACGGGACAGACCGAGATCTCGGGCATGGGCGAGCTGCACCTCGAGGGGCTGGTCGACCGCATGAAGCGCGAGTACAAGGTCGAGGCCAACGTCGGCCGCCCGCAGGTCTCCTACCGCGAGACCATCAAGGGCACGGCCACCAAGGTCGAGGGCCGCTTCGTCAAGCAGACCGGTGGCTCGGGCCAGTACGGCATCGTCTACATCGACATGGAGCCGGCGCCCGGCGAGGGCTTCGACTTCGTCTCGAAGATCAAGGGCGGCTCCGTCCCGATCGAGTTCATCCCCGCCGTCGAGAAGGGCTGCGAGGAGGCCATGGAGACCGGCGTGCGCGCCGGGTACCCGATGGTCGACGTCCGTGTCACGCTGACGGACGGCAAGTACCACGAGACCGATTCGTCGGAGATCGCCTTCAAGATCGCGGGCTCGCTCGCGTTCCAGGAAGCGGCCAAGCGGGCCAAGCCCGTCCTGCTCGAGCCGATCTTCTCCGTCGAGGTCGTCACCCCGGAGGACTTCCTGGGCGACGTCATCGGTGACCTGTCACGCCGGCGCGGTCGCGTCGAGGGGCAGGAGCGGCGCGGCAACGCGCTCGCGGTCACGGCCCGCGTGCCGCTGAGCGAGATGTTCGGCTATGCCACGGACGTGCGTTCCATGACCCAGGGCCGGGCGACCTACACGATGCAGTTCGACGGCTACGAAGAGGTCCCGCCCAACATCGCCGAGAAGATCGTCGGCGAGCGTTCCGGCGAGCCGGTCCCGGCGTAGCGAATCCAGTACCTTCCAGCGGTTCGAGTTTTCAAGAGGAGAAAGGCACAGTGGCTAAGGAGAAGTTCGAGCGCGGCAAGCCGCACGTCAACGTCGGGACCATCGGTCACATCGACCATGGCAAGACGACGCTGACCGCCGCCATCACGACGGTCCTCGCCGAGAGCGGCGGTGGTGAGGCGCGCTCGTTCGCCGAGATCGACAACGCGCCCGAGGAGAAGGAGCGCGGCATCACGATCGCCACGTCGCACGTCGAGTACGAGACGGACAACCGTCACTACGCGCACGTCGACTGCCCCGGTCACGCCGACTACGTCAAGAACATGATCACGGGCGCCGCCCAGATGGACGGCGCGATCCTGGTCGTGTCGGCCGCCGACGGCCCCATGCCGCAGACGCGCGAGCACATCCTGCTCGCCCGCCAGGTCGGCGTGCCCTACATCGTGGTCTTCCTCAACAAGGCGGACATGGTCGACGACGAGGAGCTCCTCGAGCTCGTCGAGGTCGAGGTCCGCGAGCTGCTCTCCGAGTACGACTTCCCGGGCGACGACATCCCGTTCGTCATCGGCTCGGCGCTGAAGGCGCTCGAGGGCGAGCAGCAGTACAAGGACAAGATCATCGAGCTGGCCGCCGCGCTGGACTCCTACATCCCGGAGCCGGAGCGCGACCTCGACAAGCCGTTCCTGATGCCGGTCGAGGACGTCTTCTCGATCACCGGCCGCGGCACCGTCGCGACCGGCCGCATCGAGCAGGGGATCGTCAACACGGGCGACACCGTGGAGATCGTCGGCGTCAAGGAGACGACCACCACGGTCGTCACCGTCGTCGAGATGTTCCGCAAGATCCTCGACCAGGGCCAGGCGGGCGACAACGTCGGCTGCCTGCTCCGCGGCACCAAGCGCGAGGACATCGAGCGCGGGCAGGTTCTCTGCAAGCCGGGCTCGATCACCCCGCACACGAAGTTCATGGCCGAGGTCTACGTGCTCAAGAAGGAGGAGGGTGGCCGTCACACCCCGTTCTTCTCGGGCTACCGGCCGCAGTTCTACTTCCGCACGACCGACGTGACCGGCGTCGCCAACCTCCCCGAGGGCGTCGAGATGGTCATGCCGGGCGACAACGTCCAGATGGAGATCGAGCTGATCCAGCCGATCGCCATGGACCAGGGTCTGCGGTTCGCCATCCGCGAGGGTGGCCGCACCGTAGGCTCCGGCGTCGTCACCGAGATCATCCAGTAGGTCCGGAGGCGACCGAGAAAGGAATTCGCTGAGCGAGGGGGCGGTGACCCACCGCCCCCTTCTCACGAGAGAAGACACAAATGGCAACGGCAGCACAGAACAAGATCCGCATCCGGCTCAAGGCCTACGACCACTCGGCCATCGAGACGGCCGCCAAGGAGATCGTCGAGACGGCGACGCGCACCGGCGCGACCGTGTCCGGTCCCGTCCCGCTGCCGACCGAGAAGAACGTGTACGCCGTCGTGCGCGGGCCCTTCAAGGACAAGGACTCGCAGGAGCACTTCGAGATCCGGACGCACAAGCGGCTCATCGACATCCACCAGCCCACCCCGAAGACGGTCGACTCCCTCCAGCGCCTGGACCAGCTCCCGGCCGGCGTCGACATCGAGATCCGTCTCGCCTAGTCCCATGCCAGCGATCCTCGCCCGCAAGCTCGGAATGACCCAGGTGTTCGCCGAAGACGGCCACGTCGAGCGCGTGACCGTCCTCGAAGCCGGCCCCTGCCCGGTCACCGCGATCCGCACGCTCGACCGCGACGGCTACGAGGCCGTCCAGCTCGCGTTCGGCGCCACCAAGGAGAAGCACCTCACCCGGGCGGAGCTCGGGCACCTCAAGAAGGCGGACGCCCCGCCGCTGCGCCACGTCAAGGAGTTCCGCGACGAGGCCGCCGAGCTGCAGGTCGGCGAGACCGTCACCGTCGAGGCGTTCGAGGTCGGCCAGACCGTCAAGGTCGCCGGCACCTCCAAGGGCAAGGGCTTCCAGGGCACCATCAAGCGCCACAACTTCGCCAGCGGCCCCAAGAGCCACGGCTCGCACAACAAGCGGGCTCCGGGCTCGATCGGCGCCTCGGCCACGCCCGCGCGCGTGTTCAAGGGCATCCGCGGCCCCGGCCAGATGGGCAACAAGCGCGTGACCCAGAAGGGCCTGACCATCGTCGACATCCGCCCCGCGGAGAACCTGCTGCTGGTGCGCGGCGCCGTCCCCGGCCCCCGCAACGGCGTGGTGGAGGTGCGCACCGATGCCTAGCGCTCCCGTCCTCGGCGGCAAGGACACCGTCTCGCTGGACGACGCCGCCTTCGGCGTCGAGTTCCACGGCCCGCTCGTCCACGAGTCGGTCCGCGCCGAGCTCAACGCACGCCGTCAGGGCACGCACGCGACGAAGACCCGCGGCGATGTCCGCGGCGGCGGCGCCAAGCCCTGGCGCCAGAAGGGCACGGGCCGCGCCCGCGCCGGCTCCAGCCGCTCGCCGATCTGGACCGGCGGCGGCACCGTCTTCGGCCCGTCGCCGCGCAGCTACACGTTCAAGGTCAACCGCAAGGAGCGCAAGGCCGCGCTGCGCAGCGCGCTGTCGCTGCACGCCGGCCGCGAGTCGCTGGCGGTGTTCGACCCGGCCCCCTACGGGGACGCGCCGTCGACCAAGGCGGCCGCGAAGCTCCTCGCCGACTGGAGCCAGCCCAAGGGCGTCCTGGTGGTCCTCACCGACGACGAGGCCAACGTCGCCCTGTCCTTCCGCAACCTCGACCGGGTGTCCGTGCTGCCGGCCCAGGCCGTCGGTGTCGCCGACCTCGTCGGCGCCTCGGCCGTGCTCGCCTCGCGCGCCGCGCTCGACCAGCTCACGGAGCGCGCCCGATGAACGCTGCCCAGATCGTCATCCGCCCGATCGTGAGCGAGAAGAGCTACGTGCTCGCCGCGGTCGACAAGTACACGTTCCGGGTGCACCCGGACGCGCACAAGACGCAGATCCGCCAGGCCGTCGAGGAGCTCTTCGACGTCAAGGTCGTCGAGGTGCGCACCCTGTCCGTCAAGAGCAAGCCGAAGCGCCGCGGGTTCACCGCCGGACGCACGCGCTCCTGGAAGAAGGCCATCGTGCAGGTCCGCCCTGGCGACGAGATCCCGATCTTCCAGGGCCTCGCGAACCTGGAGGAGCAGTAGCCCCATGGCCATTCGCAAGCCGAAGCCGACGAGCCCGGGGCGCCGCTTCTCGACGTACCCGGACTTCGCGGAGATCACGAGGAGCGAGCCGGAGAAGTCGCTCGTCGAGGGCCTGAAGAAGTCCGGCGGACGCAACAGCCGCGGCCGCAAGACGTCGCGCCATCGCGGCGGCGGCGCCAAGCGGCTGTACCGCAAGATCGACTTCAAGCGGCGCAAGGACTCGGTCCCGGCGAAGGTCGCCGCGATCGAGTACGACCCGAACCGCACCGCGTACATCGCGCTGCTGCACTACGCCGACGGCGAGAAGCGCTACATCCTGGCGCCGAACCGCCTGAAGGTCGGAATGACGGTCATGTCCGGCGAGGGCGCCGACATCGCGGTCGGGCACTGCTTGGCGCTGTCGCGAATCCCCACCGGCACCGTGGTGCACAACGTCGAGCTCCAGCCGGGGCGCGGCGGCCAGTTGGCCCGCTCCGCCGGTGCCGGCATCCAGCTCATGGCCAAGGAGCGCGGGATGGCGACCCTGCGCCTTCCGTCGGGCGAGACGCGCATGGTCCCCGACGAATGCCGCGCGACGGTCGGGACCATCGGCAACGCCGATCACCAGAACGTCACCATCGGCAAGGCCGGCCGCAAGCGTCACATGGGCGTCCGCCCGCAGACCCGTGGCACGGCGATGAACCCGGTGGACCATCCGCACGGCGGCGGCGAGGGCTCCACGACGCCCGGCCGCCACCCGGTCACCCCGTGGGGCGTGCCCACGCTCGGGTACCGGACCCGCAAGAAGAACAAGGCCTCCGACCGCCTGATCGTGCGTGGCCGGCGGCGTGGGAAGGGCAAGCGCTAAATGAGCCGTTCGAGCAAGAAGGGGCCGTTCGTCGAGGAGCGCCTCATGGCGCGCATCGAGTCGATGAACAGCTCCGGCGACAAGACGATGGTCAAGACCTGGTCGCGGACCTCCACGATCGTCCCCGAGATGGTCGGGCACACGATCGCGGTCCACGACGGACGCAAGCACGTGCCCGTGTTCGTCTCGGAGTCCATGGTCGGGCACAAGCTCGGCGAGTTCGCGCCCACCCGCACCTACCGCGGCCACGCCGGTTCGGGGAAGGTCCGCTGATGGCCGACGACAAGAGGCCCGAGGAGACCGAGGTCGAGGAGACCCCGGTGGTCGAGGAGCCCGTCGCCGAGGAGACCCCGGTCGAGGAGCCCGCGCCCAAGGCGAAGGCGGCGAAGCCCGCGCCGAAGCCCGAGGCCGCTCCGCCGGTCGTGCGCGCCCAGGCCAAGTACGTGCGGACGTCCGCGCGCAAGGCGCGTCTGGTCTGCGACCACATCCGCGGGAAGTCGGTCGCGGAGGCGCAGGCGATCCTCGCCTTCACGCCGCGCGCGGTGGCCAAGGACTGGGCGAAGCTGCTGAGCTCGGCGGTCGCCAACGCCGAGCACAACCACGAGCTGCTCGGCGACGATCTGAAGATCGCCGCCGCGTACGCGGACGAGGGTCCGACCCTCAAGCGGTTCCAGCCGCGCGCCATGGGCCGCGCGACGCGCATCCGCAAGCGCACGAGCCACCTCACGATCACGCTGACGCCGAAGGAGTAACGAATGGGACAGAAGGTTCATCCCGAGGCGCTGCGCGTCGGCTACATCCACGACTGGAAGTCGAACTGGTTCAACGAGCGCCAGTTCGCCGACTACCTGGCCGAGGACGTCGCGATCCGCCGGCACATCGTCGGCAAGCTCTCGCACGCCGGTCTGAGCGACATCACGATCCGCAAGGACGCCAACGAGGTCGAGGTGAACATCAACACCGCTCGGCCCGGCATCGTGATCGGCAAGTCCGGCTCCGAGGTCGACGCGTTGCGCAGGGACCTGCATCGCATGACGCAGAAGTCCATCAAGGTCAACATCCTCGAGATCAAGCGCCCCGAGCTCGACGCCAAGCTCGTCGCCCAGTCGGTGGGCGAGCAGCTTCAGAACCGCGTCGCCTTCCGGCGCGCGATGAAGCGCGCGCTCACCAGCGCCATGCGCTCCGGCGCCAAGGGCTGCAAGATCCAGGTCTCGGGTCGCCTCGGCGGCGCAGAGATGGCGCGCACCGAGATGTACTCGGACGGCCGCGTGCCACTGCACACCCTGCGCGCGGACATCGACTACGGCTTCTACGAGGCCCGCACCACGTTCGGACGGATCGGCGTGAAGTGCTGGATCAACAAGGGCGAGATCATGCCCGAGGGCTTCACCGGCATGGACCTGACCGACATGGACGCCCCGGCGCCCCAACAGGATCGGGACCGGCGCGATCGCCGCGACGGCCGCGACGGCCGCGGGCGCGGTCGCGG
>JANJUA010000266.1 GCA_024710825.1 Solirubrobacteraceae bacterium | reverse complement strand
CCGAGGGAGGTCGAGAAGGTCATCGCGCTGCGCGACTACGACGCCCTGCACGACATCGCCGAGGCCGTGCCGGACGATCTGGTGGCGGACTTCTGCTGGGCGGGCACGCCGGCCGACGTGGTCGAGCGCGTCGCCGCCATCGTGCGGCGGACCGGCATCGAGGACGTCGGCTTCTGGGTGCTTCGCGCGCCGGGCCAGAGCGTCGCGGACGCGATCCGCCTGGTCGCCGAGCAGGTCGTCCCGGGCGTTCGCGCGGCGCTCGGCGAGCAGGCCGTGCGATGAGCGGCCCGCCGCTGTTCGATCCCGACCGGGTCGCGCGGGCGCTCGACGCCGCGGGCGCCGAGGCGCTGCTCGCGACGACCGGGCCGAACGTCGTCTACCTCGCCCGCTACCGCAAGGGCGGCCGGGCGATGGCGCTCGTGCGCCGCGACGAGCCGACCAGGCCCCTGCTCTTCGTGCCCTCAACCGACCTGGACTTCGTCCTCGAGGACGTCGTCGAGAAGGCCGACGTCCGGGTCTTCGGCACGTTCCACCGCTTCACGGCGGAGGGCGCGACGCTCGGCGCGCGGGACGCCCTGATCGCGCGGCTCTCCGGCGACGCGCGGGAGGACGCGACGGCGCTCGACCTCGTCGCCGAGGCGCTGAGCGAGCACGGCATCTCGGGACCGATCCTCACCGACGCGCCCGCGGGCTCGCTCGGCGGACCGGCGGAGGCGTTCGCGTTCGCGCACCGTCCCGAGGCGTTCCGGCGGCTGCGCGTCGTCAAGGGCCCCGAGGAGATCGAGCGGCTCCGCGCCGCGGCCCGGATCACCGAGGAGGCGATCGTCCGGACCAACGCGGCGATCCGGCCGGGCACCGCCCAGCACGAGGCGGCGCGCGCCTGCGCGGTCGCCGTCGCCGAGGCGGGCGCCCAGGTCCGCCTGGCGAACTTCTCGTTCGGTCTCGGCACCGCGCTGGGAAACGTCAACCAGCCAGACGACGTCGCGCAGGAAGGCACGATCGTCCGCTACGACGTCGGGGTGGTCCACGAGGGCTACGTGTCCGACATGTCGCGCTGCTTCGCGCTCGGCGCTCCGTCCGAGAAGGCCGCCCGCTACCACGCGGCCCTCGTCGAGGGCCAGGAGGCCGCGCTCGGCATCCTGCGCGCGGGCGTGCGCGCGCGCGACCTGTTCGCCACCGCGGTCGCGGCGGTGCGCGCGGCCGGCATGCCGCACTACGACCGGATCAACGTCGGGCACGGGATCGGCCTGGCCGGCGACGGCTACGACGCGCCGCTGCTCGCGCCCGGCGACGACACGGAGCTCGAGGCCGGCACCGTGCTCTGCGTCGAGACGCCGTACTACGAGCTCGGGTTCGGCGGCCTCCAGGCCGAGGACATGGTCGTCGTCACCGAGACGGGCCACGAGCCGTTGACGCAGCTGCCGCGGGGCCTCGAGGAGCTGCCCGCATGAGCGCCGCCGCGCTCGCCTGCGTGCGCTGCGGGCACGACTCCGAGGACCTGCTCGGCGGCGGCTGCTCCCGCTGCGCGGCGGCGGGGACGCCCGCCAGCCTGTCGACCGTCTACGACCTCGAGGCGGCGCGCGACGGGCTGCTCGCGGCCCTCGACGGGCCGGTCCGCGGCATCGGTCGCTACGAGGCGGTGCTGCCCGTGGCCGCCGCCGACGTCGCCGCGCCGGACACCGGCGACACGCCGCTGGTCGACGCGCCGGCACTGGCCGACGCCGTCGGCGTCGGCCGCGTGCTGGTCAAGGACGAGTCGCGCGGCCCGACGTGGTCGTTCAAGGACCGCGCCGCCGCCGTGGCGGCCGCGCACGCGCGCCGGCTCGGCAGCCCGGGGCTCGTCGTGGCGTCGACCGGCAACGCCGCGGCCGCCACCGCGGCGCACGCCATACGCGCCGGGCTGCCGGCCCTCGTCCTGTTCGCCCGCGGCGTGAACCCGACGATGTCGGCGTTCGTCCGGGCCTACGGCGCGGACGTCGTCGTCACGCCCACGAAGGCGGATCGGTGGTCGCTGATGCGCCACGCGGTCGGCGAGCTCGGCTGGTATCCCAACTCGAACTTCGCGTCGCCCGCCGTGGGCAACGTCGCCTACGCGCTCGACGGCTACAAGACGATCGGCTACGAGCTGTGGGAGCAGCTCGGGCGCCGGGCGCCGGGCGCCGTGTACTTCGCGGTCTGCTACGGCGACGGTCTGGCCGGCGTCGGCAAGGCCTTCGACGAGCTGCGGGCGATGGGGCTCTGCGACCGGGGGCCGCGGCTCTCGGGCGGCGAGATCTACGGCTCGCTGGAGCGGGCGCTGCGCGACGGCGCCGAGGTGGTCGAGCCGGCCGAGGTCGACCACGAGACGGCGGCCTTCTCGATCACCGCGGCGCAGAGCACCTACCAGGCGCTGCGCGCGGTCCGCGGGTCGTCGGGCTGGGTGTCGGCGATCTCCGAGGACGAGCTGGCGGCCGCTCACCGGCTGTTCGCCGAGCGGGCGGGCTTCTTCGTGGAGACGTCGAGCGCCGCGGCGCTCGCCGCCCTGGTCCGCGATCGCGCGGAGGGACGGATCGGCCCCGACGACGAGGCGGTGCTCGTCTGCTCCTCGACGGGGCTGAAGTCGATCGACCACGACGCGGTCGCGGCCGACCCGCCGCTGATCGCCGATGCCAGCGCCCTGGCCGAGCACCTAGCGACAACGAGGGGGAAGCGATGAAGTTTGGACCCGGTCTGCCCACCGGCATGGAGGGCCTGATCAACCCGATCCCGTTCTTCGCGCCGAGCGACTTCGTCCGCGCCGGCCGGGAGGCCGAGCGCCTCGGCTACGACTCGATCTGGGGCAACGACCACTACGCGCCCCAGGAGTACGTCCGCTCGCACTTCACCGAGTCGCCGAGCTTCTACGAGGTCCTGAC
The DNA here is from genome assembly GCA_024710825.1 of Solirubrobacteraceae bacterium. Lineage (GTDB taxonomy): Bacteria > Actinomycetota > Thermoleophilia > Solirubrobacterales > Solirubrobacteraceae > Capillimicrobium. Next base: position 11,538 of record JANJUA010000266.1, on the reverse strand, counting down.
GGTCCTGACGGCCGTGGCGGCGAGCACCACCCGCCTGGAGGTGGGCACCGCGGTGCTCGTCCTGCCGATGCGCGACGCCGCGCTCGTGGCCAAGCAGGTCTTCACCCTCGACCAGCTCAGCGGCGGGCGCGTGATGCTCGGCGTCGGGATCGGCGCCTACCGCGAGGAGTACGCGGCGGCGCGCCCGGAGCTGGTGGGCAAGAACCGCGGCGAGATCCTCGAGGAGGGGCTCGAGCTGCTGCGCCTGCTCGACGGCGAGGGGCCGGTGACCTTCGACGGCCGCTTCTACCGCACCCACGAGCTCGACAGCCACCCCAAGGCGCATCGACGGCCGTTCCGCGTCCTGGTGGGCGGCCATCAGCAGCGCGGGATCGACCGAGCGGTCAAGTACGGCGAGGGATGGATCCCCGGCTGGCGCCCGTTCGAGGAGCTGCGCGAGTGGATCGCCATCCTGCGCGACAAGGCCGCCGCGGCGGGCCGCGATCCGGCGTCGCTGATCGCCGCGCCGCAGCTCTCGTGCCTCGTCGCCCCGACCCAGGAGGAGGCCGAGCGGCGCTACATGGCCAGCGGCATGGTGGCCCACCGGATCTCGCTCAGCAAGACCGGACGCGATCCCGCGCTGGCGATGGACAACAACCTGGTCGGCAGCCCGGAGTCGCTGCTCGAGAAGCTCGAGTACCTCCACGACGCGGGCGCCGACCACCTCACGTGCATCACCTTCTGCGTCAACACGGTCGACGAGTACTTCGAGCAGCTCCACATGCTCGCCGAGGAGGTCATCCGGCCCTACCGGCGCGCGCACGGGATCGCGGAGCCCGAGGACGCCGTCGTCGCCGACCGGGTCAGCGCCGGCTGACGTGGGGGGCGCCTTGAGCAGCACGAACGGCCACGCGCCGGCCGGCGGCATCGCTCCCGGCTCGTTGCTCGTCGGAGTCGACACCGGCGGCACCTTCACCGACTGCGCGATCGTCGACGACCGGGGACGGGTGGTCACCGGCAAGGCCCTGTCGACCAAGGGCCGCCTTCAGCGCGGCGTGCTGGACGCCGTGGCCAACGCGGCCGAGGAGCTCGGCGTGCGCACCGAGGAGGTGCTCGCGCGGACCTCGGTCTTCTGCCACGCCACCACCGCCGGGCTCAACGAGCTGTACACGCGCAGCGGCGCGCGCGTCGCGCTGCTGACGACGCTCGGGCACGAGGACGCGATCCGCATCGGGCGCGTCTACCTGAAGGCGTCGGGCATGGGCGACCTGGAGGTGACCGACGTCGCCCGCCTCGACAAGCCGGCGCCCGTGGTCGGCGACACCGACGTGATCGGCGTCGCCGAGCGGATCGACGTCGGCGGCTCGGTGGTCCTCGCGCTCACCGACGGCGAGATCGACCGGGTGGTCGAGGAGCTCGCGGCGCGCGAGCTCGACGCGGTCGCCATCAGCCTCCTGTGGTCGTTCGCCAACCCGGCCCACGAGCGCGCGCTGGCCGACGCGGTCCGCCGGCGCCTGCCCGGCACGTACGTGACCTGCTCGAGCGACGTGGCGCCGGTGCTCGGCGAGTACGAGCGGACGATGACCTCGGTCATCAACGCCTACGTCGGCCCGACGCTCCAGTCCTACCTCGACGTGCTCAAGGCCGAGCTGGCCAGCGCCGGGCTGCGCAGCGAGCCGTTGATGATGCAGTCCAACGGCGGCGTCTTCCCGCTCGCCGGGGCCGCCGAGCACGCGGTGAACATCCTCAACTCGGGACCGGCGGGCGGGGTCATCGCCAGCGCCATGATCGGGCGCGTCCTCGGCCACCCGAACATCATCACCACCGACGTGGGCGGCACGAGCTTCGACGTCAGCCTCGTGGTCGACGGGGAGCCCGTGCTGAGCGCCGAGCCCGAGCTGGATCGCTTCGCGGTCTTCGCGCCGATGATCGACGTCCGGTCGATCGGCGCGGGCGGCGGCAGCATCGCCCACGTCGACCCCGAGGAGCGCGTGCTGCGGGTCGGCCCGCGCAGCGCCGGGGCCGAGCCGGGCCCCGCGTGCTACGGCCGCGGCGGCACCGTGCCGACCGTGACCGACGCGAACCTCGTGCTCGGCCGGCTGGACCGCGACCGCTTCTTCGGCGGTCGTCTGCGGCTCGACCTCGACGCGGCGACCCGGGCGATCGAGACGCACGTCGCGCGGCCGATGGGGATGTCGGTGGTCGAGGCCGCGACCGGGATCGTCGACATCGCCGACAACGCGATGGCCGACCTCGTGCGTCGCATGACGACGGAGCGCGGGCACGACGCGCGCCAGTTCACGATCTACGCCTTCGGCGGCGGCGGGCCGGTGCACGTCGCCGCCTACGGCTCGACGATCGGGGCGCGGGCGGCGATCATCCCGGCGCAGGCGCCGGTGTTCTCGGCGCTCGGCGTGGCGGCCGCCGACGCCCAGCACTTCGCCCGGATATCGGCGCCGGGGGTCATGCCGATCGACGCCGAAGCGGCCAACGGCACGTTCTCCGAGCTCGCCGAGCGCGGGCGCGCGATCCTCGGGCTGTCGGACTTCCCGGTCAGCCAGCGCCTGCTGATCTGGATGCGCTTCCGCAACCAGACGCAGGAGGTGGCCGTCCCGATCGAGCGGCTGCCGCTCACCGAGGAGAGCGTGGCGGGGCTCGTCGACGGGTTCCTCGAGCTCTACGAGGCGCGCTACGGCCGCGGCACCGCGGTGCCGCACACGCCGATCGAGGCGGTCACGTACGAGACGATCACCACCGCGCACATCCGCCCGCCGGAGCTGCAGACGGCGCCGCCGCGCGACGGCTCCGCCGCCCAGACCGGGAGCCGCGGCGTGTTCTTCGCGGGCGCCGAGCACGAGACCGCCGTGTTCGACGGGCTCCGGCTCGCCCCGGCCGACGTCGTGCAGGGCCCGGCGCTGGTGGAGTGCCCGGGCACCACGGTCGTCGTGCACCCGAACCAGATCATGGCGGTGGACGACTACGGCAACTTCGAGCTCGTCTTCGCGCCCGCCCGAGAGGAGCCCCGATGACCACCACGAAGCACGCGCTGGATCCGGTCACGCTCGAGATCCTCACCAACCGCCTGTGGATCACCAACGACGAGGCGGCCGCCACGCTGCGGCGCGTCTCGGGCTCGCCGGTGGCGACCGAGATCTGCGACTTCAACACGGCGCTGATGCGGGCCGACGGCGAGGCGTTCATGGTCGGCACCTACATGTCGCCGCTGTCGATGGGCCATCACTTCATCGTCAAGTCGATCATCCGCGACTACAGCGAGAACCCGGGCTTCGGGCCGGGGGACATGTTCATCTGCAGCGACCCGTACCGCGGCAACACGCACCAGAACGACGTGACCGTCGTCGCGCCCGTGCACGTCGGCGACCGCCTGATCGCCTGGACGGGGATCAGCGTCCACCAGGTCGACGTCGGCGGACCCGTCTACGGCAGCCAGGCCAGCGTCGGGGCCACGTCGATCTTCCAGGAGGCATTGCCGATGCCGCCGATGAGGATCGTCGAGGGCGGCGTGCTGCGCAGGGACCTCGAGGAGGAGTACCTCATCCGGTCGCGCACGCGCGACCTCAACGCGCTCGACCTGCGGGCGAAGATCGCGGCCAACGGGCTGGCGCGCGACCGGATCGTCGAGTGCGCCGAGCGCTACGGGGTCGACACGCTGGTCGAGGCGATCGACGCGATCATCGACGTGGGCGAGGAGCGCCTGCGGCGGCGGCTCTCCAAGCTGCCGGACGGGACCTGGCGGCACCGCTCCTACATGGACGAGGCGCCCGGCCGCACGCACGACTTCCGGCTGGAGATGACGAAGTCCGGCGATCGCCTGACGCTCGACTTCGGCGAGACGGGCCCGCAGGCGGGCGCGATCTACAACTGCACGCGCGGAGGGCTGGTCGGCGGCGTGCTGTCGAGCGTCCTGCCGATCCTGTTCTACGGCATGCCGTGGTGCCCGGCGTCGGCGCTGCGGGTGGTCGACGTGCTCTCCGAGCCGGGGACGCTCGTGGACGCCCAGTGGCCGGCGGGCACCTGCAAGGCGACGACGGCGGCGATCGCGACGGTCAACACGATCACGAACGTCTGCCTCGGCAAGCTGATGGCGACCGCCTCCGAGGACGAGCTGCGCGACCGCTCGATGGCGGCGTGGATGACGGCCGCGACGGTGCAGGAGCTCGGGGGCGTCGACCAGCGCGGCGAGCCGTTCGGCGCGACGATGCTCGACCCGATGGCGGGCGGCGGCGGGGCGCGCGGCGACCGCGACGGGATCGACAACGGCGGCGTCGTGCGCGCCGTGAAGCTGCGGATCGCCAACGTCGAGACCTACGAGTTCCGCTACCCGCTGCTGTACCTGCACCGCCGGCGGCTCGTGGACTCCGGCGGGGCGGGCGCGAACCGCGGCGGCGTGGGGGTCAGCCTGATGTTCACGCCGCACGGCGTCGACGGGATCCCGACGAACGTCATGCACTCGATCAACTACCAGGCGCCGGCGACAGCGGGCATCGCCGGCGGCCACCCCGGCGCGACGAACAGCATGGCGGTGCTACGCGGCTCGGACCTCTGGGAGCACGTCGCGGCGGGCCGGCTGCCCGTCGACCTCGAGACGCTCCACGGGGAGCTCGAGGTGATCCCGATGATGGCGTCGTCGGACCTGGCGCGGGGCGACGTCTACCGGAGCGCCACGGGCGGCGGCGGCGGCTGGGGGGACCCGCTCGAGCGTCGGGCGCAGGCCGTCGCCGCCGACGTCCTGGCGGGCGCGGTCTCCGAGGACGAGGCCCGCCTGCTGTACGGGGTCGTGCTCGACGGGCAGGGCCGGCTCGACGCGGGCGCGACGGAGGACCGGCGCGGCGCGCTGCGCCGCGAGCGCCTGGAGCTCGCGGCCGCCCCGCGCGCGCCGCTGGGGGTCGAGCCCGTGGGCGGCGCGGAGCCGGTCGGCCATGCCCTCGCCCTGTATCGGGTCGACGGCGAGCAGCTCGTGGGCTGCCGCTGCGGGCAGCTGCTCGGCGCGGCGGGCACGAGCCACAAGGCTGGCCTGGGCGTCATCGAGGAGCCGGCGACGGCGGCCGGGCGGGGGGTCGATCCCTTCCGGCTGGGGACCGACTTCGTCTTCCGGCGCTACGTCTGCCCGTCGTGCGCCCTGCTGGTCGAGACCGAGGTGGCGCGGCGCGGGGACCCGCCGCTGGCCGACGCCGAGATCGGGCGGACGCCATGACGCGCGTGGTGCGCATGGAGGACACGCCGGCCTTCGCCTCGGTCCCCGGCCTCGTCACGCACGCGCTGGTGGGCGACGGCGCGATGCTCAACGTGTCGCGCCTCGAGCCGGGCGCGGTGATCGAGCTCCACAGCCATCCGCACGAGCAGGTCGGCTACGTGGTCGACGGCAGCGTGGTGCTCACGTGCGCGGGCATGGAGCGCACGCTCACGGCCGGCGACGCCTACCAGATCACGGGGGGCGACGAGCACGCGCTGCGGGCCGGCCCGGAGGGCGCGCGGGTGGTCGACACCTTCGACCCGGTGCGCGAGGACTACCGCGCCGCCTCCTGATGATCGACCTCCGCACGGACACGCTCACGCAGCCGACGGCCGCGATGCGGGACGCGATCGCCCGGGCCGAGGTCGGCGACGAGCAGAAGCGCGAGGACCCGACCGTCATCGCCCTCGAGGAGCGGGTGGCCGACCTGCTCGGGCAGGAGGACGCCGTCTTCGTGCCGAGCGCCACGATGGCGAACCAGATGGCGCTCCGCGTGCTGTCGGAGCCGGGTGACGGCCTGGTCGCGCACGCGGCCTCGCACCTGCTGCGCAGCGAGGCCGGCGGCCCGGCGGCGCTCGCGGGGCTGATGGTCGAGCAGGTGCCTACCTGGGACGGGCGCTTCGGCGCGGAGGAGCTGCGCGCGCTGGCCACGGTCGACGGGGACCGGACGCAGTCCACCACCCGGGTGGTGAGCGTCGAGAACACCCACTCCAACTGCGGCGGCCGCGTGTGGACGCTCGCGCAGACCCGGGCGGTCCTGGACGAGGCCCGCGCGCACGGCATCCGCGCCCACCTGGACGGGGCGCGGATCATGAACGCGGCGGTCGCGCTGGGCGTGCCGGCCGCGGAGCTGGCGGGCGGGTTCGACACGGTGACGATCTGCTTCTCCAAGGGACTCGGCTGCCCGTTCGGCGCCGCGCTGTCGGGGGACGGCGCGCGCGTCGAGCGGGCACGCCGGGTCAAGCAGCTCCTGGGCGGGGCCATGCGGCAGGCGGGCATGATGGCGGCGTCCGCCCTGTACGCGCTCGATCACCACGTCGAGCGGCTCGTGGACGACCACCGGCGGGCGCGAGCGCTGGCCGCGATCCTGTCGGAGGCGGGCGCGCCCGTCGACCTCGCGCAGGTCGAGACGAACTTCGTGCTCATCGACGCGGGCGCTCGCGGCCTGTCGAGCGCGGACTGCATCGGCCGGCTCGCCGAGGCCGGCGTGCTGGTGTCGACCACCGCCCGGCGCGACGTGGTCCGCGCCGTCACGCACCTCGACGTCGACGACGACGACGTGACGCGCGCCGGCGCGGCCATCGCCCGGGTCCTGGGCGCCTGACCCGCGGCCCACCGATCTCCCGCTCATAGCAGGAGAACCTGCTCGCCCACCGAATCGACGGCTCGGCAACTTCGAGCAGGGGGACTGCTGTGACTGGAATCCGACGGGTGGGACGGGTCGTGCGCCGGCGATTGACCTACGCCAACGTGATGGCGTCGTTGGCGATGTTCATCGTGCTGGGCGGCGGCGCGTACGCGTCGACGACGCTGCTGCCGGCCGACAGCGTCGGCCCCGCGCAGCTGCGGGCCAACGCGGTGCGCAGTGACGGGATCGCGCCGGGCAGCGTCACGACCGCCGACGTCGCGCGGCGGGCGATCACCTACAGCCGTCTCTCCAAGCGCGTGCGGGCGATGCTGCGCCGCTCGGCCGCTCCGAGCAGCAGCACGGACGGCTCGGTCGCCGCGCAGGGACCGGCCGGTTCGGCCGGTCCGCAGGGCGAGCGCGGCGCCGCCGGACCCCCGGGTCCGGTCGGGCCGGCGGGACCCAGCGCGCTGCGGGCCTTCCAGGGCTCGGGAGCCGACGTCGCGGACATCAACGGGGCGACGCTGGTCAGCCTCACCGTGCCCACCGCCGGGCTCTTCATCCACTTCGGTTCGGTGACCCTGCGCAACGACGGCCCCGATCAGGCCACGGGCGGCTGCGCGCTGTTCAACGGCGCGCGCCAACAGCAGGCCGGCAGCGCGTTCGATCTCGCCCCGGGCGCGAGCGGGACGTTCTCGCTGCCGGGCCTCGACGAGGTCCGGGACCCCACGCAGCCGATCACGCTCCAGTGCGGCTACGGCGGCACCGGACCCGTGAGCGCGAGCGCCATCAGCCTGCGCCTGATCGAGCTGGAGGTGTAGGCGGCACGGGAGCCCGCGACGGTCGCTGTCGACTTGACGTCGCTACGCGACGCAAACTCGACAGCGAGCGCCTCTGGGCGGCCGTATCCTGTGCCCGTGGGAGAGCCGCTGTCCGTCGAGCTTGAGCGTTGGGGTGCGGATCCGCGGCTGGAGGCGCTGCTGGGACCGCAGGGCGCCGCCGAGTTCCGCGCGCTGCTCGACGGCTTCCCCGACGCCGTCGGCATCCAGTGGGCGCTGCGCGACGCGGACGGGCAGATCCAGGACTTCGCGTTCGGCTACGGCAACCCCACGATGCTGCGCAGGTTCCGCCTGCCCGCCGCCACCGCCGAGCGCTACACGCTGCTGGAGGCGCTGCCCCAGATGCGCGGGCGCCGGGCGTTCGACGCCTACCGTCGCGTCTGCGAGACCGGCGAGCCGTCGATCCGGGAGATCGTCTACGACACGCCGTTCGGCGACGGCTACATGCTGGGGACGTTCATCCAGCGCGTGGCGAAGCTCGGCGACGGGCTGGTGGTGGTGCTGACCGACGTCACCGAGGAGCGGCGGATGGAGGCCGAGCTGCGCAGCTTCGCCGACCTCGTCGCGCACGACCTGCGTGAGCCGATCACCGGCATCGCGCACCTCATCGGCGTGCTGTCGCGGCATCCGGACGAGCCGCCGCCCGAGGACGTGCTTCGGCTGCTCGGGGCGAGCGTCGACCGCGCCCGCGCGCTGATCGACGGCGTGCTCGCCTACGCCCGCGCGGGCGACCTCCGCCATGAGCGGGTCGCGCTGGACGTGGTGCTGTCGGAGATCGTCGACGACCTGCGCTCGTTCCTCGACGAGGCCGACGCGACGCTGGACGTCGCCGGGCTGCCCGAGGTGGAGGGCGACGCCCGTCAGCTCCGACGCCTGCTGCAGAACCTGATCGTCAACGCGGTGCGCTTCCGGGCCGCGGCGCCGCCCCGCATCGAGATCTCGGCGGCGCGGCGCGGCGACGAGTGGGTGGTGACGGTGCGCGACAACGGGGTCGGCGTCGACCGCGAGCAGCGCAGCCGGATCTTCGACATGTTCTCCCGCGGCAGCGGGGACGGCGACGGGACGGGCATCGGCCTGGCGGTCTGCCGCCGCGTCGTGGAGGCGCACGGCGGCCGGATCTGGGTGGAGCCGGCCGTGGGCGGCGGCAGCGCGTTCCGCTTCAGCCTTCCACGATGACCGGCGCGACCTCGACGCGTACGCTGCGCATCGTCGCGCCGACGACGATCGCGCCGAAGGCGAACACGCCCGCCGCCACCCAGAACGCGACGTCGTACCCGTGCATGGTCGCCGCGGCCATCACCTCCGGCGTCGGCGCCCGGCCGTCGGCGTAGGAGCTCACCGCGCTCGCGAAGATGGAGCTCAGCGCGGCCGTGCCGATCGAGCCGCCGACCTGCTGCATCGTGTTGACCATCGCCGAGGCCACGCCCGTGTCGCGTGGATGCACCCCGTACGTGGCGCTCGCGATCGCGGGCGCGAAGATGTTGCCCATGCCGACGCCCATGACGAGCAGGGCGGGCAGGATGTGGCCGAGGTAGCTCGACTCGGCCGAGAGCTGCGACAGCCACACCATCGACGCGGCCCCCAGGAGCATGCCCAGCGTCAGCAGCGGCCGCGGGCCGACGCGCTGCAGGAAGAGGACGTTCACCGACGTCGCGGTGGCGATGATCGCCACCGTCATGGGCATGAACGCGAGACCCGTCTCGATCGGGGACAGGCCCTTGGTCTGCTGGAGGTAGTACGTGAGGAAGAGGAACACCGCGAACATCGCGATGCCCGAGATGCCGATCGCCAGGTACGAGCCGCCGCGGGTGCGGTCGCGCACGATGCGCAGCGGCAGCAGCGGATGCGCGGCGCGCGACTCGATCGCCACGAAGGCGGCCAGCAGCACGGCGCTGGCGACGAGCATCGCGATCGTCACCGGGTGCCCCCACGACTGCATCTCGGAGTTCGAGAACCCGTAGACGAGCGCGAACAGGCCGAGCGATCCGGTGACGGTGCCCGGCAGGTCGAGCGGCGGCCGGTCGTGCTGGGCCTGGTTGACGAGCAGGCGCACCGCGGCGAGCGCCGTCGGGATCGCGAACAGTAGGTTCACGTACAGGCACCAGCGCCACGAGAGGCTCTCGGTCAGGACGCCGCCGAGCAGCAGGCCCACGGCGGCGCCGCCGCCCGCGACGGCGCCGTACAGCCCGAACGCCTTGCTGCGCTCGTCCGGGTCGGTGAAGGTCGTGGCCAGCAGCGCCAGCGCGGCGGGGGCCAGCAGCGCTCCGAAGAGGCCCTGGGTGGCCCGGGCGGCGACGAGCACGCCGAAGGAGCCCGCCGCGCCGCCGATGCCCGACGCTACCGCGAAGCCGATCAGGCCACCCACGAACGCCCACTTGCGTCCGAAGAGGTCGCCGAGCCGGCCGCCGAGCAGCAGCAGCGAGCCGAACGCCAGCGCGTAGCCGGTGATGATCCACTGGCGCGCGTCGTCGGAGAAGCCGAGGTCCGCCTGGGCGGATGGCAGCGCGATGTTCACGATCGTCACGTCGAGGACGACCATGAGCTGCGCGATGGCGATGACGCCGAGGATCAGCCAGCGACGCTCGTGATGTGGATTGTCCGCGGATGCCATCCGGCCCCCTGTCTCATCGGCGTACGGTCCGTCCGCAAGCGTGACCGATGTGGCCCGGCGGCACACGGTGGCTGCCCGGCGTCGCGAGGTGCGGCTAGCCGCACGCTCGAGACGCGAAGCTCAGTCGATCGCGGCGCAGGCCTCGACGAGGAGCCTGCCGTAGCGCTCCTGGGTCGCCGCGTCGAACCGGTCGCGCGGGCCGCAGACGCTGACCGCGCCGACGAGGAGGCCGTGCCAGAACACGGGGGCAGCGACGCTGACGGTGCCCGCGAGCCGCTCGCCCTGCGAGGTGGCGTATCCGCGCTCGCGGACGCGCTCCAGGTCGGCCTCGAGCTCGGCGCGATCGGTGATCGTCGACTCCGAGATCCGTTCGAGCGGGCGGGAGAGGACGGTGGCGCGGAGGTCGTCGTCGGCGAATGCGAGCATCGCCTTGCCCGACGCGCCCGCGTAGAGAGGGAAGAGCTGGCCCAGCTCCACGGTCATCTTCACCTGCTGCGGGCTGACGACCTGCTCGAGGTAGACGCGATGCGAGCCGGCGATGCTCGAGACGGTCGCCGTCTCGCCGGTCTCGGCCTGGAGGCGGCGCAGCGTCGGCAGCGCGTTGGTGCGGAGGTCGTGGCTCTGAAGGGCCCTCGCCCCGATGGCGGCCGCGGCCGGCCCGAGCGTGTACGCGCCGTTCCCGGCGCTGTGGGTGACCAGCTCACGCGACAGCAGCGACTGGAGGATGCGGTGGACGACCGCCTTGCTCATCGCGAGGTTGCGTGCGATCTCCGTGACCCCGATCGGGCGGCCGGCATCGGAGATCTCGAGCAGGATGTCCGCGACGCGGGTGGCGCCGAGGGTGCCCGGTTGCTGCGGCTCCCGGTGGTTCGTACCGCTGACAGGAACATTCTTCACGGCGTGGACGGTAGCGCTTTCGCGTCCCTTAGGCCACTCTCCGCCGGCGTGAACCGCTGAGCGAAACGCAGGCCCTGCGGGCGGTGGCTACGCCGCCTACGACGAACATCCGGTCGACGAGTGGCGTGGTTCAGAGACCCTGCCGCGGGCTCGTGACCGCGCCTGCCGCGATTGACGGTCGCGGCGCAGCCGGCTCGGTCCCTTCGTCGGTACGCCACGACCGCTCAGCCGACGGGCTCGCGACGGGCGGCCTCGCCGGGATCGCGACTGCTGGCCTCCGCGAGCTTCGGAGGGTCTGCGGCGGCCGCCTCGGCCGCCACGGGGTCGGGCTCCTCGCGCAATCGAGGCGCGCGGGGCTGCCACGGCTTGAGGTTCTGGACGAGGTCCCGATAGAAGTCGAACACGTGCCCACGGGTCTCGCGGACGAACGATCCCTCGTCCTTTCCGCGCTTTCTGCCCATCGGCCGGGCGAGGGTGAGCGTGAACGATCGGGGAGCCCGCCTCGGATCCGGCTCGTACAGGAGCCGAGCGGGGTCGTCGCGGGCCACGCCGAGCAGGTCTGCGGCGGTCTGACGGGCGTTGGGGTAGCTGACGTCGATGCGGAGGTCGTCGG
>JANJUA010000233.1 GCA_024710825.1 Solirubrobacteraceae bacterium | reverse complement strand
GTCGCGCGCAGCAGCGTCCGCTCCGGATCCAGCGCGTAGGGGTCGGCCGCCTCGACGACCGCGCGGCGGAAGCGCGCGAACGCCTCGGCCGCCGCGCTCACGCCGAGCCCGGGCTGCGCCACCTGCTCGGCGTAGGCGAGCACCGCGGCGCCGCGCCGCTCGGCGAGCTCGCGCAGCATGACGGGATTGCCGTCGCGGACGCCCTGAGGAGTGACCACCGTGGCCTCGGACACGGGTGAAGACTACGTCCCCGGGGCGCGGAGCCGCGCCTCCGACGCGAGCACGGCGTCGACCGCCCGCGCCGTCGCGTCCCACGAGAACGCCGCCGCGCGGGCGAGCCCCGCCGCGCGCAGGCGATCGGCCTCGGAGCCGAGCGCCGCCAGCACGGCCTCGGCGACGAGATCGGGCCGCGCCGGCTCCACCAGCAGCGCCGCGTCGCCGCACGCCTCCGGCAGCGCCCCCCGGTCCGAGGCGACGACCGGCACGCCGGACGCCATCGCCTCCAGGCACGGCAGCCCGAACCCCTCGTGCAGCGAAGGCAGGACGAATGCGCTCGCGCCCGCGTAGAGACCCGGCAGGAGCGCGTCGTCCACGTAGCCGAGCCGCCGCAGCCCCGCCACCTCGCTCCCCGCTCCGTGGTGCGCCCGCCGGGACCCGGCGGCGACCAGCTCGACTCCGCGCGAGCTCAGCGCCCGGGCCGTCGCGCCCAGCACGGCGAGGTTCTTGCGCGCCCCCTCGCCGGCGACGGTCAGCGCGTAGGGCCGCCGCAGGCCGAGAGCCGTCCGCGCGGCGTCGGCGTCGGCGGAGGCCGAGAACCGCGAGTCCACCCCGCCGGGCACCACGGTGATCCGCTCCGCGTCGATGCCGACCGACGCCGCGATCTCGTCGCGGGAGAACTCCGACACCGTCAGGATCCGCCGCGCGCCGCGCGCCACGGCCGGCAGCGCCCGCCGGTGCCACGCCGCGTACACCGGCGAGAACCACTCCGGATGGGTGAGGGCGACCGCGTCGTGGATGACGACGACGTTGCCCTGCCACCGCAGCGGCGCCAGGTTCGCGGGGCTCAGGATCAGCTCGGCGCCGGCCCGGCGCGCGGCCAGCGGCAGCGCCGCCTGCTCCCAGACCTGTCCCGCCCGGTAGGCGAGCGCCCGAGGCGGCCGTGCGATCGCGTAGGCGCCGGGCCGCAGCCTCGGCAGCCGCTCGGTCAGCTCGACCGTCCAGCGCTCGACGCCGCTGAGCTGGCGCCTCGCCGCCGCGCGCGCGTTGATGACCACCTCGGGCATGGGCAGCGAGAGCGTACAGTTGTATGTGATCCTGTACGGTGCGCTGAGATGACGGACAGGGCCGCCCAGCACTTCGACCGCGAGGCCGCGGACTACGACGCGCCGCGCCGCCGCCTCGTGCCGCCGTTCGACGGCTTCTACGGCGCCGCGGTCGCCGCGCTCGAGCTGGGCGCCACGCCGCCGCGGCGCGTTCTCGACCTCGGGGCGGGCACCGGCCTGTTGACGCAGCACGTCCTCGCCGCCCGCCCCGACGTCCGTCCGACGCTCTTCGACGGTGCGCCCGCGATGCTCGACCGGGCCCGGGAGCGGCTCGGCGACGCCGCGACCTACGTGGTCGGCGACCTCCACGACGCGCCCCCGCCGGGCCGCTGGGAGGCGGTCGTCTCCGCGCTGGCGATCCATCACCTCGAGGACGACGCCAAGCGCGCGCTCTTCGCCCGCGTCCACGACGGGCTGGTCCCCGGGGGCGTGTTCGTCAACGCCGAGCAGGTGCTGGCGCCCACCGCCCGCCTGCAGGCCCACTACCGCGCCTGGCACGAGCGCGAGGCGAAGGCCCGCGGCGCGACCGACGCCGAGTGGGACGCCTCGGTCCGGCGCATGCGCCACGACCGCTGGGCGACGGTCGCCGACCAGCTCGACTGGCTGCGCGCCGCCGGCTTCCCCGACGCCGCCTGCCTGTTCGCCGACCACTGCTTCGCCGTGCTCGTCGCCCGGCGGAGCGGCTGACATACTCGGGCGATGCGGATCGCCGTCTCCGCCGACGAGCGCACGGGCGTCGCCGACGCCGTCCTCGAAGCTCTGCGCCGTCGCGGCCACGAGCCGCTCGCGCACGGCGCCCTGGCGGCCGGCGAGCGCGCCGACTGGGCGTGGAGCAGCGAACGCGCGGCGCGCGACGTGGCCGAGGGCCGCGCCGAGCAGGCGATCGTCTGCTGCTGGACCGGGACCGGCGCGTCGATCGCCGCCAACAAGGTGCCGGGGATCCGGGCGGCGCTGTGCGGCGACGCCAAGACCGCCGAGGGCGCCCGCATCTGGAACGACGCCAACGTCCTCGCGCTCTCGCTGCGCACCACCTCCGAGGCGGTGCTGGAGGAGATCCTCGACGCGTGGTTCGCCGCCGAGCCGAGCGACGACGCCGACGACCGCGCGAACGTCGAGCACCTGGACGCGACATGAGCGAGGTGCGGGCCGCGGGCGGCCTCGTCGTCCACGACGGTCGCGTGCTGCTCGTGCACCGGCCGCGCTACGACGACTGGTCGCTGCCCAAGGGCAAGCTCGACCCCGGCGAGGGCTTCGAGGACGCCGCCCTGCGCGAGGTGCAGGAGGAGGCCGGGCTGCGCTGCGAGCTCGGCGAGGAGCTCCAACCCGTCCACTACGAGGACGACCGCGGGCGCGCGAAGGTCGTGCGCTACTGGACGATGCGCCCCGTCGCTCAGCCGCCGCCGTTCGTCGCCAACGAGGAGGTCGACGAGATCGCCTGGCTCGAACCCGCCGCGGCGGCCGAGCGGCTCAGCTACCCGCACGACCGCGAGCTCGTCCTCGGCTGGGCGCGGCGCGGCGCGGAGGTCGAGCGCAAGTTCCTGCTCGTTCGCCTGCCCGACGACCTGGACGCCGCGCCGCGGCGCCGGATCCAGCAGGGCTATCTGGTCACGGGGGACGTCGAGGTCCGCCTGCGCCGCGCCGACGACCGCACGTTGCTGACGATCAAGGCCGGGCGCGGCCTCGCCCGGGCCGAGGAGGAGCTGGCGATCGACGCCGATCGCTTCGCCCGCCTGTGGCCGCTGACCGAGGGGCGGCGCGTCGAGAAGGTCCGTCACCTGGTCGAGCACGGCGACCTGACGATCGAGGTCGACGTGTTCGGCGGGTCCAACGACGGGCTCGCGGTCGCCGAAGTCGAGTTCCCCGACGAGGAGGCGGCGCGCGCCTTCGCGCCGCCCGGCTGGTTGGGCGAGGACGTCACCGGCGACCCCGCCTACGCCAACGCGGCGCTCGCGGGCTGAGCGGCTACGCGCCGCCGGAGGCGGGCCCCCGTGGGCTCTATGTCGCCTCGAACACGATCGGCCCGTCGGCGGTGCGCACCTCGCGCACGAGCCCGCGGTTCTCCAGCAGGTCCGTGTGCCCCAGAACCTCGCTGAGGGTGAGGAACGCCTGCGTGACCGCGACGTTGCCCCACAGGTCGCGGGCGAGCTGATGGGCGCTGCGCGGACGCTCGGCGATGAGGCGCTCGAGCTTGGCGGCGCGCCGCTCGTGTCCGCGGATGCGCTCGTCGACGAGCGTGCGATGGTCGGAGAAGGGCTCGCCGTGGCCGGGCAGGACGAGCGCGACCTCCAGCTCGCGCGTGGCGCGCATCGAGGCCAGGTAGCGGACGAGCGCCTGCTCGCGGCGCTCGGAGCCGTCGAGCGGGCGGGTCACCACCGGGTTGGAGGAGATGTGCCTGATGAGGTGGTCGCCGGCGATCAGCATGCCGCGCTCGCGGTCGTGCAGCACGATGTCGGAGGGCGAGTGGCCGGGCCGGTGGTGGACGTGCAGCGTGCGGTTGGCGAACTCGAGCGCGTCGCCGTCGGCCAGCGGCCGGGTGACCTCGGCGGCGGCGCCCCAGCCGCGAGCGAGCCCCGAGACGACGCGCAGCGCCATGCCGATCTCCACCGGGACCCCGTGATCGTCCATGAGCTGCTGGGCGAAGCGGTCGTCGCCCTCCATGCTCGCCGAGTAGGAGGCCAGCCACGGCGCGAGCGCGTCCAGGGCGCAGACCTCGGCGCCCGAGTGCCGGGCGAGGTAGCGGACCAGTCCCTGGTGGTCGGGGTGCTGGTGCGTGATGACGATGCGCTCGAGGTCGGTCGTCTTGCGGCCGCGCTCGGCGAGGAGGCGCTCGAGGGCATCGAGCGCGGTGGCCGAGTTCGGACCAGTGTCGACGAGCGTCAGCGGCTCGTCCTCGATCAGGTAGCAGTTGACGCGCCCGACGGCGAACGGCGTCGGGATCGAGAGGACGTGGACGCCCTCGTCAGGCGCGGATGATCCCAAGGACCTCGTCCCGGCGCCGCTCCATGTCCTCGGGCGAGACGAGCGACTCGAGCGTCAGCCTCAGCAGCGGCTCGGTGTTGGAGGGTCGGACGTTGAAGTGCCAGTCGTCGTAGTCGATCGAGACGCCGTCGACGTGGGTGATGCGGGCGTCGGCGTAGCGCTCCTCGAGCTCCGCCATCTTCGCCGGGGCGTCGGCGACCTCGGAGTTGATCTCGCCGGAGATGAAGTAGCGCGAGCGGTACGGCTCGAGCAGCTCGCTCATGGCCTTGCCCTCGACCGAGAGCTTCTCCAGGACGAGCAGCGCCGGGATCGTGCCGGAGTCCGCGTTGTAGAAGTCGTGGAAGTAGTAGTGGCCCGACACCTCGCCGCCGAAGATCGCGCCCTCCCGGCGCATGCGCGTCTTGAAGAACGCGTGGCCGACGCGGTTGACGTGCGCGGTCCCGCCGGCCGCGCGCACGGTGTCGGCCACGGCGCGGGAGGCGCGCGCGTCGTAGAGGATGTCCTTGCCGCCGCCGTTCGCCTTCGCCAGCAGGTGCTCGGCGAGGATCGCGGTGAGGAAGTCGCCGTCGACGAAGCGGCCGGTGTCGTCGATGAAGAAGCAGCGGTCGGCGTCGCCGTCCCAGGCGATGCCGAGGTCGGCGCCCTCGCTGACGACCTTCTCGACGATGAAGCGCCGGTTCTCCTCGAGCAGGGGGTTCGGCTCGTGGTCGGGGAAGTTGCCGTCCGGGACGAAGTAGGTCTCGACGAGGTCGAGGCCGAGCGTGCGCAGCAGCGGCCCGACCATCGGGCCGGCCATGCCGTTGCCGCCGTCGACGACGACCTTCAGGGGCTTGACGTTG
>JANJUA010000200.1 GCA_024710825.1 Solirubrobacteraceae bacterium | reverse complement strand
GTGCTGATGCGGGCTGGCCAACGTCGAATCGGTGCGGGTGATGCCGGGCGCCACCGAGTTCGCGGTGATGCCGTACTTGCCGAGCTCGGTCGCCAGCGCACGGGTGAGCCCCACGACGCCGCCCTTGGAGGCCAGGTAGGCGCCCATGTTGGGCGTGCCGGCCAGGAAGGCGTTGGAGGCGATGTTCACGATGCGTCCGTAGCCGGCCTCGCGCATCGGCTTCTCGGCCGCCCGCGAGCACAGGTACACGCCGCCCAGGTTGACCTCGACGATCCGCTGGAAGTGCGCGTAGTCGATGTCGTCCCAGGCGATGAACGGCACGATGCCGGCCGCGTTGACGAGCACGTCAACCTTCCCGTAGGCCTCGAGCGTCGCGTCCACCATGCGCTGCGCGTCGGCCTCGCGCGACGTGTCCATCGCGACGGCGAGGCCGTCCAGCTCCGCGGCGACCCTCTCGGCGCCCGCGCCGTCGAGGTCGGCGACGACGGTCCTCGCGCCCTCGCGGTGGAGCTGCCGGGCGATCGCGCGCCCGATCCCCGCGGCGCTGCCCGTGACGATCGCGACTCGATCCTCGAACCTCATCCTTGACCTCCGTAGATCTCCGGGGCGAGCCGGTAGGTGTGGAACACGTCCATGTCGTGCGTGAAGAACAGCCGCGCGCCGGTCTCCTTCGCGATGCGCTTGATCCGCCGGATCGAGCGCACGCCGGCCACCGGGTCGTGGTGGAATCCGGCCTGCTGGTCCTTCTCGTAGGCGGCCGGCGTGTAGGTCACGTCCGCCATGAACAGCAGCGGATCGCCGCCCTCGAGCTCCACCAGCATCGACAGGTGGCCGACCGTGTGGCCGGGCGTGTGGAACAGGTGCACGCCGTCGGCGATCTCGCAGTCGCCGTCGACGAGCGAGAACGTGGCCGCCGGATGGTCCCAGCCGCGGTCGGCGTAGCCGAGACGCTCGAAGGGCTCCGGCGTGCGCGCCTCGCGCAGCTCCTCGGAGTGCACGATCGTCGTCGCCTTCGTCAGGTGCTTGTTGCCGCCGCAGTGGTCGAAGTGCAGGTGCGAGTTGACCACCGCGTCGACGTCGGCCGGCTCGTAGCCGCACAGGCGCAGCTGCTCGGGGATCGTCTGCTGCGACGTCTGCTCGGGCAGCTCGAAGGCCAGGGCCTCGTTGACGAGGTCCAGGTCGTAGCCGGTGTCGAACACCAGCAGCCCCTCGGGGTGCTCGACGAGCACGCTGTACACCGGGAACCGAACGGGGTTCCCGCAGCCGACGTTCCAGGTGATGTGGGACTGGTCGATGACGAGCGTGCCGCCGTCGAGCAGTCGCACTGCGGTCGCCTTGGCCATGGCGTCAGCTCAGCGCCTTGCGGACGCCGACGAGCTGGCCCGCGCGCTGCTGCTGGAGCTGCTGCGCGCTCTCCGGCGTGTAGTCGAAGAAGCCGCTGCCCGCCTTGATGCCGAGCTTGCCGGCCTCCTTGAGCCTGACCGCCGTCTCGGAGACGCCCGCCTCGTTGGACAGGTCGGCGTTGAGGTAGCTCGCGACGCTGGTGTAGATGTCCAGCCCCGCCATGTCGAGCAGCGAGATCGGCGGGACGACGGCGAGCTTGTAGCCGATCCCCCACTTCACGCACAGGTCGAGGCCCTCTGCGTCGATCACGCCCTCGTCGACCAGGGCGAGGCACTCGCGCATGATCGCGTAGAGGACGCGGTTCTCGACGAATCCGGGGACCTCCTTGCGCAGCGTGACCGGCTCGTAGCCGATGCGCCGCGTCAGGTCCTCGACGGCGCGGGTCACCTCGGGCGCGGTCCGCTCCCCGGGGATGATCTCGTTCATCGGGATCAGCTGCGGAGGGTTGGACCAGTGCCAGCCGACGACGCGCTCGGGGTTCGCCAGCTCTGCGGCCATCTTCGTGATCGGGATGCCGGAGGTGTTGGACGCGATGACGGTGTCGTCGTCCACCAGCCCCTCGACCTCGGCGAGCACCTGCTGCTTGAGCTCCAGCCGCTCGGGAATCGCCTCGACGACGATGTCGGCGCCCTTCAGCGCGGCGGCCAGGTCGCCCTCGAAGGCAAGCGAG
Organism: Solirubrobacteraceae bacterium; assembly: GCA_024710825.1. Classification (GTDB taxonomy): domain Bacteria; phylum Actinomycetota; class Thermoleophilia; order Solirubrobacterales; family Solirubrobacteraceae; genus Capillimicrobium. The sequence goes on along the minus strand of JANJUA010000200.1, from coordinate 14,364 downwards.
CCGCCGCCGACCGTCGGGGTCTCGAGACGGTCGAGGACGCCGGAGGCCATCTCCGCCGTGCCCTTCGCGCGCTCCAGGGCGGCCGCGTCGACGTCGTAGAGCGTGACCTGCATGCCGGCACGCGCCAGCACGGCGCCCATGCCCGGCCCCATGGTGCCGGTGCCCAGGATGGTGACGCGGTCGATGTCCCTCATTGGTGCTCCTTTTCAGTCGGCCTGTAGGCGACGCCAGACTCGTTCCGGCGTCAGCGGCAGCTCGGTCATCGGCACGCCGGCATCCGCCAGCGCGCACGCGATCGCGGCGGGGAGCGCGGCCAGCGCACCCTCGCCACAGCCCTTCGCCCCGTAGGGACCGGGCCCGTCGGCGTTCTCGACGACGATGGTGGTCATGTGCCCGGGCAGGTCGCCGATGCGGGGCACCCGGTACTCGAGGAGGCTGTCGGTCACCAGCTGGCCGTCGTCGAAGACCATCTCCTCGAACAGCGCGTTGCCCAGGCCCTGCATCGCCGCGCCCTCGTCCTGGCGCTCGACGAGCAGCGGGTTGATCGCCTTGCCCACGTCGGCGACGGTCGCGGTGCGCAGCACCTCCACGACGCCCGTGTCCGGGTCGACCTCGATCTCCGCGGCCGCCACGCAGACCTCCCAGAACACGGGCCCCTCCGCGTAGGAGCCCGTGTCGCCGCCCATGGGACGCACCTCGCCGCCCTCGATGATCTCGCCGCCACGGAAGCCGAAGCGCTTGGCGATCACGTCGGGGAAGACGAGCGAGTCGTCGCCGTGGATCGCGCGGCCGTCGCGCAGCTCTATGGCCTCCTCGGCGACGTCCCACACCTCGGCGGCCGTCTCACGCAGCCGCGCCGCGACGTTGGCCGCCGCGTTCTGAACGGCCTTGCCGGCCAGGGTCGTGGAGCGGCTGGCGCCGGTGGAGCGGTCGTACGGGGTGAAGCGCGTGTCGGCTCCCTGCACGCGGACGCGCGAGATCGTCGTCCCGAGCTCCTCGGCGGCGATCTGCGCCATGACCGTGCGGGCGCCCTGCCCCATCTCGGTGGTGCCGACGTTCACCTCGACGGAGGCGTCGGCGCACAGGCGCACCGACGCCCGCGACACGGGATGCGCGCCCGCCGCGAGCAGGCCCACGCTCACGCCGCGCCCGCGCCAGGGACGGCGCTCCTCGTCCCAGCCGACCGCCGCCGCGGCCCGCTCGATGTCGCCGATCAGGTCGGCGTCGAGCGGCTTGCCGGTGCCGTCCGGTCGGACGGGCTCGCCGGTGCGCACGAGGCTCCGCCGCCGCAGCTCGAGCGGGTCGAGCCCCGCCCGCCTCGCCACGTCGTCGATCTGCCGCTCGCCGATCCACTGGAGGTGCGTCGCGCCGAACGCGCGGTAGGAGCCGGACGGAGCGGTGTTGCAGTAGACGCAGCTGCCGTCGACGTCGGCCGCCTGCCAGCGATACGGCCCCGGAGCGGCGTCCGCCGCCGTCGCGGTCACGCGCGGGCCGTTGTCGGCGAAGGCGCCGGTGTCCATCCAGAAGCGCGCCTCGCGGGTCAGCAGCGTGCCGTCGGCGGCCGCGGTGGTGCGCATCCAGCAGCGCATGCCGTGGCGCCGCGAGGTGACCATCGACTCGTCGACGCCGTTCTGTATGCGCACGGGCCGGCCGGCATGGCGCGAGAGCGCCACCGTGATGGGCTCCATCTTCGTGTAGGACTTGCTGCCGAACCCGCCGCCCAGGTACGGGACGACGATCCGCACGGCTCCGACGGGCACCCCGAAGACGTCGGCGATCTCGGCCTGGACGAGGAATGGGTGCTGACAGGAGGCCCACAGGAGTATCTCGTCGGGCCGATAGTCGGCCACGACGGTGTGCGTCTCCATCGAGTACTGGTAGATCGCCGGGAAGACGTACTCGTCCTCGACGACGATCGGCGCGCCGGCGGAGGCGGCCTCGACGTCACCGGCCGTCATCCGGTACCGGTAGCCGACGTTGCCGTCGCGCTCGGGCAGCTCGCCGAGGCCGTGGAAGAGGCCGGGACGCAGCGGCGTGTCGTGCAGCACCGGGGCGTCGGGTGCGAGCGCCTTCTCGATCGTGTCGACGACCGGCAGCTCCTCGTAGGTCACGTCGATGGCGGCCAGCGCCGCCTGCGCGGTCGCCTCGTCCTCGGCGGCGACCGCCGCGACGGGCTCGCCGGCGAAGCGAACGCGGTCGATGGCGACGATCGGCCGGTCCTTGATCGCGTGGCCGTAGTACGGGTCGATGTCGAGAAGGTCACGGCCCGTCATCACCGCGACCACGCCGGGCATGGCGAGGGCGGTTGAGGTGTCGATCGAGACGATCTCCGCGTGCGCGAGCGGGCTGCGCAGCACCTTGCCGTGGAGCATGTGCGGCACTTCGACGTCGCCGGCGAAGACGGCCTGCCCGCGGATCTTCTCGGCCAGGTCCACGCGGGTCGCGGAGAAGCCGACCTCGCCCGTGCGCTCCACCGTGCCGCTCATCGGTCGCCTCCCGTGAGGAGATCGCGGCCGGCCGCGAGGATGGCCTGATAGCCCGTGCAGCGGCAGACGTTGCCGTCCAGCCCGTGGCGGAGGTCCGCCTCGTCGCGCAGCTCGCCGGCGTCGCGCAGCGACTTCAGCGTGAGCACGATCCCGGAGGTGCAGAAGCCGCACTGCACGGCGGCGTGGCGGGCGAACGCCTGCTCGAACTCGTCGAACTCGGGCTGCCGCGAGAAGCCCTCGATCGTGAGCACGTCGCGCCCGGCGGCCTCCTGCGCTAGGTACGTGCAGGCGCTGACCGGGCCGCCGTCGACGAGCACGGTGCAGGTTCCGCACACCTGCACGTCGCAGGAGCGCTTGGCGCCCTTGAGCTGGAGCCGGTCGCGCAGGAAGTCGAGCAGCAGCTCCTGCGGCTCGACCTCGGCGGCGACGGGCTCCCCGTTCACGGTCAGCTCGATCCTCACCCCGGCTCACCCGGCATGCCGAAGGTCTGGCCGGTGCGGCGCAGGCCGCGGATCCAGGCGGCCCAGTACTCGCCGACGAGGCCGTCCTGGTACTTGCGCGCGTGGATCCGCTCGAGCCACTGGTCCGGGATCGGGCGCGGCTCGCCGAGCGTGCCGGCGATCGACTGGAGCTGGAGCGCGCGCTCCAGCGTCACCGCGGTCAACACCGCCCACGGCACGTCGCGCTCGGCGACGAGGATCCCGTGGTTGCGCAGCAGCAGCGTCGTCCGATCGCCCAGCGCCTCGGCCACCTCGCCGCCGTCGCTCGGCTCGATGATGAGGTCCGGGACGCCGTCGTACGTCGACAGCCCGTCGATGAAGAGCACGCCGTCATGGGTCAGGAAGGAGAAGTCGGCGTGCGTGGCGCTGAACGCCGTCGCGTAGGGCGGGTGACCGTGGATCACGCAGGAGACGTCGGGGCGCCGCTTGTAGACCTCGGTGTGCAGCACCGCCTCGAGGTGCATGTCCGGCGGGGCCGTCGACAGGTCGCCGTCGACCTCGAACGGGAGGACGTCCTCGGGGGTGACCTCGCTCAGCGCCACGCCCTTGCGCTTGATGTACATCGTCCTGCCGTCATGGGAGCGGGCGCTGACGTGGCCGAGGGTCAGATCCTGGTAGCCCTCCATCGCCAGGATCCGGCACGCCCATGCCACCTGCTCCGTCAGCGAGTCCGTGCCGGCCGCCGCGCTCGAGGCGGCGCTCATGGCTTCGTCGTTCACCGGTTGCTCCCTGGCTAGCGCCGGTCCGTGGGGGGATAGCCGGGGTGCGGGAACCCGAACACCATCGCGACGTCCTCGTCCGACGTGTTCGCCACCGCGTGCCAGACGCCGGCCGGGACGAAGAGCCCGTCGCCGGCGGCGAACGGCACGGCGCGGTCGTCGAGCCGCAGCTCGCCGGACCCGCTGAGCACGTACGCGACCTCCTCCGTCTCGTGCGCGACGGGCGCGGTCGCGCTGCCCGGCGCGAAGACCGAGTAGCCGAGCGAGGACGCGTTGCCCTCGAGGCTCTCGGAGGTGAGCACCATCCGGCTCCAGCTTCCGCCCGGCAGGTCGATCCGGGCGACGGAGTCGAGCGCCACGACCTGCACGCTCACAGGACCCACTCCCCGTCCTTGAGGATCCACCGGCCGTCGTCGACGACCTGCATGCTCGCCTCGAGGATGACGCCGTCGAGGTGCAGCTTGGAGACGTTCTGCCCGCCCGGATAGGCCAGGTGGTTGTCGCCGAGCGCGCAGTGCACGGTGCCGACGCGACCCTTCTCGGACGGCGTGCCGAACGGCGCGACCTCGCTGACGCCGAAGGCGAACTCGCCGATCACGGTGGCGTTCTCGACGCCCTCGATGACCTCGCGCAGCCGGCGGGCGTCGTCGCCGCCCTGGATGTCGACGGCCTTGCCGTCCTTCACCGTCCAGGTGATCGGCTCGTTGACCTGGCCGGGCAGCCCGATGCCGAGCATCACGCCGTCGACCACCACGGTCCCGTTGGTGCCGTCTTCGACGGCGGCCCAGGCGACCTCGGCCCACAGCGGCAGCGGCCCCATCATCTGGCCGCGCTGCTTGATCGAGGTGATCTCGAGCGCCGGCCGGTCCTTGATGGTGACCGTGAAGTCGCTGCCGGCCTTCGACGTGACGTGCAGCTTCTCGACGCCGTCGAGCGCGGCGATCGCGTCCTGCGCCCGCTTCTGGGCGACGTGGAGCTTCTCGACCGTCAGGCCCCATGAGCCCATGCCGGGCTCGACGGAGGCGATCTTCGCGTCGTTGCCGCACGACTCCTTGACGGCGGGCACGTGCGCGAAGCGGTTGGCCCACTCGAGCTGGGTGATGATGATGATCTCGTCAGAGGTCACCATCGCCTGGTGGAGGTTGCGAGGCGGCGCCATCGGGAAATGCGTGTCGGCAATCCCCCTGGAGACCTGCGCCTCGTTGTTCATGATAACCGGCCAGGCGCCGCGATCCAGGCACACGTCGGCGACTACCTTCGCCTCGTCGTAGCGCGAGTCGTCGGTGATGATCGTGACCACGTCGTCGGCCTCGACCGACATGCAGACGTCCACGACCAGCTCGGCGTCCTTGCGCATGCTGCCGGCGTCAGGCATCGGCGCTCACCTCGATCCCCTCGGCCTTGAACACGGGCAGGATCTCCTTGGCGAAGCGCTCGACCTGGCCGAACTGATCCAGCGCTCCGAACCGGCAGATGAAGTGGTCGACGCCGCGGTCGGCGAACTCGCGCAGCCACGCGACGATCTGCTCCGGCGTCCCGACCGGCCCCCAGTTCGACAGGTCCATCGCCTGCGAGAGCTCGGGGTAGTACATGGAGATGTAGTTGTCGAAGTCCGCGCGGGCCGCGTCCTCCGAGTCGCCGATGTTCATCGTGACCTGGTAGGAGACGGTGTAGTCGGCCCAGTCGCGCCCCTGGCGCTCGGCGGCCTCGCTCAGGTAGCCGAGCTGCTCGGTGAGCTCCTCGGGGTGCATCGCGCGGCAGCAGCTCATCCAGCCGTCGCCCCAGCGCACGATGCGGTCGGCGGCGCGCTCCATGATCTTGCGCATCCGCTCGGTGGGCCGATCGCCGAGCAGCCGCGGGTTGGAGACGATCCACCGCGGCGGCGGTGTCTGGATCGGGCCGAGCGGCCGCATCTCGGTGCCCGAGTGGAAGGTGATGTCCTCGTACCGGAAGTACGTGCCCTGGAAGTCGACCTTGCCGGTCGTCCAGAGCTGCGTGAGGACCTCGAGGCCTTCCTCGAAGACGGTCGCGCGGTCGCCGAACGGCAGGCCCAGCGCAGCGAACTCGCGCTTGACACCCTCCTCGGCGCTCGCCATGCACGGCCCGAAGATCGTGCGGCCCTTGGAGATCGTGTCCAGCGTCGCCCACTCCATCGCCAGGAAGAGCGGGTTGCGGATCGCGCTCACGAGGCAGGCGGTGCCGAGCTGCACGCGCTCGGTGCGCTGCGAGATCGCCGACAGCAGGGAGATGGCCTCGTAGCGCGGCTTGGAGAACAGCGAGTCGCCGACCCAGACGGAGTCGAAGCCCTGCTTCTCGACGAACGTCGACAGATCGAGCAGCGCCTGGATGTCGTAATCCGGCGCGATCAACGGCTCGCGGTTGTTCAGGTTGACGCCGAAGGCAGGCTGCCGCGCGTCCGTCCGGTGGGCCATTACTTGTCCTCTCCGCTCAGCGGGGTCTCGGGGGTGGGGTCGAAGAGCTCGTCCGCCTCGGGCGAGTCGAGCACGCGATAGGGAACCTCGATGTGCTCCTCGAGCAGGCGAGCGGCCCGCCGAGCGTCACCGGCGTCGATCGCCTCGAGGATCGCGTGATGCTCGGCGACGGACTGGTCGATGCTGCCGCGCAGCTCGAGCGATTTCGCCAGCAGGCGGCCCATCTGGTTTGCGAGCTGCTCGTGCATCTCGCGCAGGCGCTCGTTGCCGGCGGCGACGACGAGGAGCCGGTGAAACTCCTTGTTGCTCTCGAAGAACGCGCGCGTATCGCCTTGCTCGGCGTGCTCGACCATGGCATCGGCGAGCGCGTGCAGGCGAGAGCGCTGCGCGTCGGTGAGGCGCGGCACGGCGAGCTTGATGGCCAGGACCTCCAGGGCCTCGCGCACCTGGTAGGCCTCGATGAACTCCTGCCGGGTGAACTTGGTGACGACCGCGCCGCGCCGCGGCGTGATCGTGACCAGGCCCTCGGCCGCCAGCTGCCCCAGCGCCTCGCGCAGGGGGCCGCGACTGATGCCGAGCGTCTTCGCCACGGCGACCTCGCTCAGCTCCGTGCCGGGGGCGAGCCGGCTGGACAGGATCTCCTCGCGGAGGTGAGCGCACACCTGCTCGCGGAGTGTCCGGTTCTCCAGCCGCGGCGGGGTGACTTCTTCGGTGTGTTCGGTCATCTGAGGATTGTCGACGTTGCTTCGGAGGGCTTGATCGGCAGTCGCTTGTCAACAGTCGGCAGGCACGCTAGCATGCCGATCTGCTGATGGCAACTAACTGTCAACAGACGACATCACCGGATCGTGGGCTGGTCGACGCTCACATGCACGTCGGCGAGTTCCCGCTCTTCAACGTCCGCATGGACGGCGACGGGCTGGAGGCGACGATGCGCGAGTTCGGCATCGCGGCGGGGATGGTCTTCCACCCCGACAACGCCTACGTGCGCGAGGTCGTCGAATCCGTTCCCGGTGCCTACGGCCTGTTCTGGGCCAACCCGCACAAGGACGGGTTCGTCGAGCACGCGCGCGAGTACCTGGACCACCCGAAGTTCCTCGGGGTCAAGATGCATCCGCTGCTCGACGGCTACCACCCGAACGACCCGGCGGTCCATCCGCTGGCCGCCGAGCTGGTGGAGCGCGACCTGCCGGTGCTGATCCACTGCGGGCACCCGATCTTCACGCTTCCGTGGAGCATCGAGGAGCTCGCCGTCGAGTTCCCCCGGGCCAAGGTGATCCTCGGCCACATGGGGCACGGCAACGTCGTCTACATAAACGGCGCGATCGACGTCGCCGCGCGCAACCCGAACGTCTATCTCGAGACGTCCGGCATGCCGATGCACACCAAGATCGCCGAGGGCGTGGAGCGAGTCGGCCCGGACCGCGTGCTGTTCGGGTCCGACGCGCCGTTCCACGACGTCGGCGTCGAGGTCCGCAAGGTGGAGGTCAGCGGCCTCTCCCCGGACCTCGTCGCAAGGGTCCTCCACCGAAACGCACGGAAGCTGTTCTTCGGTGACGAGAACGCGGGGGCGCCGGTCTCGGACCCGGGACGACCGGACGCCTCCCATCATGGAAACCCGGGAGAGGAGTAGAGGGAACGTGCACAGACTCGCCTCGCGAGCCGGCTGGGCGGCACTCGCAGCCGCCGGCGCGCTGCTCGTCGCCGGCTGCGGAAGCAGCGACGACGACGGCTCGGCGCAGACTGCGAGCGGGGGCGGCGACGCCGAGCCGGCCGCCGCCACCGTCGACAGGTTCGCCATCGCCGCGCCGGAGAAGCGCGACGACTTCGGGTGGAACCAGCAGGGCATCATCGCCGCCGAGGAGGTCGCCCAGGAGCTGGGCATCGAGGTGGACATCGCCGACGGCTCGGGCTACGACAACGTCGGCCCGGTGCTGGGCCAGCTCGCCAACGACGGCGCGAAGCTCGTCATCGCCCACGCCAGCGGCTACAACGCCACCGGCGTGGACGTCGCGGCGCAGAGCGGCGTCCCGGTCCTGATCTGGGACAACCCGAGCGGCATGGTGGAGGGCTCCGTCGGCGATGCCGAGACCGCCAGCCAGCAGGGCGGCTACCTCGCCGGCGTGCTGGCCGCGAAGACGACCGAGACGGGAACGCTCGGCATCGTCACCTCCGCCGACGACACCAACTGGAACAAGCAGGCCGGCGGCTTCGTGGCCGGCGCGCGCAGCGTCGACCCCGAGATCGACATCCTGCTCGCCCAGATCGGCCAGGCGGCCTACGCCGACGCCGCCGGCGGCAAGCGCGTGACCAAGACCGTTATCGCGGGCGGCGCCGACGTCGTGCTCGGCATGGGCGACGGCTCCTCCTTCGGCATGCTCCAGGCGGTCGAGGAGGCCGGCGGGAAGGTGAAGTTCATCGACGTGATCGGCGACAAGTCGAGCATCGACGAGAAGAACGTCCTGCTCTCGTCGATCCTCTGGAACTTCGCGCCGACGTTCAAGTCCGCGATCGAGAGCATCGAGGCGGGCACCTTCGGCACCGAGGTCTTCGAGCTGGACCTGGCCAACGGCGGCATCTCGCTGCTTCAGACCGACCTGATCGAAGCCGACGTCTGGGAAGAGGTCGAGCAGGCCAAGGAGCAGATCGTCGCCGGTGAGGTCGAGGTCCCCCTCACCACCAAGAAGGCCGAGGTCCAGGCCCTCATCAAGGAGTAGCCGATGCCACGGGCCGCGCCCTCTCCGGCGCGGCCCGTCCCGGCCACCACGACGCAGTCCCCAGCTTCCCGATGACCACGCCCGACTCCACCACCCCCTCGCGCGCCGCCGCTCCCGCGGTCGAGCTGCGCGGCATCACGAAGGCCTTCCCCGGGGTCGTCGCCAACGACGACATCCACCTGACGCTCCGCGCAGGCCAGGTCCACAGCCTTCTCGGCGAGAACGGCGCCGGCAAGTCGACCCTCATCAGCATGCTCTCCGGCATGATCGCGCCCGACAGCGGCGAGATCCTGCTCGACGGCCGCCCCGTGCAGATGGGCTCCCCGCGCACAGCGCTCGACCTCGGCATCGGCACCGTCTACCAGCACCTGACGCTGGTCCCCAACCTCACCGTGCTCGAGAACCTGCTGCTCGGCTCGAGCACCAGCGTCATGCTCGACTTCCACGCGGCGCGCGAGCGCTTCGCCGAGCTCGTCGCCAGGCTCGGGGCGGCGATCGACCCCGACGCCCGCGCCGACACGCTCGCGCTCGGCCAGCTCCAGCAGGTCGAGATCGTGAAGGCGCTGTGGCGCGACACGCGCATCCTCATTCTCGACGAGCCGACGTCCATGCTCACGCCGCAGGGCGTCGCCGAGCTTCAGCGGGTCCTCGAGCGCCTCAAGGCCGGCGGGATCGCCATCGTCTTCATCACCCACAAGCTGCACGAGGCGATCGAGATCGGCGACCGCGTCTCGATCCTCAAGGGGGGCCGCATCGTCGGCGCGCTCGACGAGGACGAGCTGCGGAGCAAGACCCCCGAGCAGCTCAAGGCGCGCATCGTCAACCTGATGTTCGGCGAGGGCGCCGACCAGCTCAGCGGCGTCGCCGAGATCGAGATCCGCCCCCTCACCCCCGACGAGCCGCGCGACGTGAGCGAAGAGGCCGAGCTGGAGGTGTCCGGCCTGAGCATCGACGGCGGCGACGACGAGATGAGCCTCCACGACGTCAGCTTCGTCGTGCACCGCGGCGAGATCCTCGGAGTCGCCGGCGTCGACGGCAACGGCCAGCGCCAGCTCGCGCAGGCGATCGCCGGCCAGCGGCCGATCCACGCCGGCGACATCCGGCTGGCCGGTGAGTCGCTGCGCCGCCTGGGTGTGCCCGAGCGCCAGGAGCGCGGGCTGCGCTACCTCACCGACGACCGTCTGCACGAGGGCATCGTCCGCGACGAGAGCGTCGCGATGAACATGGTCCTCAAGCGCATCGGCCAGCCGCCCTTCTGGCGACGCGGCACGATCCAGCCGAGCGCCATCGACGCGCTCGCCGAGGAGCTCGTCGACCGCTACGAGACGCGTACGCCGAGCATCCACACGCGCATCGGCGCGCTGTCGGGCGGCAACATCCAGAAGGTCCTGCTCGCCCGTGAGCTGGCCTTCGACCCGCGGCTGGTCATCTACAACAAGCCGACGCACGGTCTCGACGTGAAGACCGCGAGCTTCGTGCGCTCCCAGATCCGCGAGCAGGCGTCTCAGGGCGTCTCGGCCCTCGTGATCTCCACCGAGCTCGACGAGCTGCTGGCCATCTGCGACCGCATCGCCGTCATGTCGAGCGGGCGCCTGACCGGAATCGTCGAGAACGGACAAGACGCGCAGGCGCGCGTCGGAGAGCTGATGGTCGCATGAGGCACCGCGCATGACCGAGATTGCCGTAGCCCGACCCGTCGCCGAGGTCCCACGCCGCACGCTGCGGGGACTGCTGGAGCCGGTGGTGATGTCGGTGACGCCCGTGCTGCTGGCGATCGTCGCCGGCGGCATCCTGCTGACGATCCTGGGGCGCGACCCGTTGAGCTTCTACGGCGACATCCTCCAGCAGGGGATGCTCGAGTCCTTCGGCCTTCAGCAGAGCGTCGTGCGGATGGCGACGCTGCTCATGATCGCCGCGGGGCTGATCGTCGCCTTCCGCGCGAACCTGTGGAACCTCGGCCTCGACGGCCAGTTCCTGCTCGCCGCCGCCTTCGTCGCGGGCCTCGCGCCGTCGATCGTCTCGTCGCTGGGCATGACCGTCGGCCTCACGCTGTGCTTCGTCATCGCCGCCGTCGTCGGCGCGGTGTGGACCCTCGTGCCGGCCGGCCTGAAGGCCCGGTTCGGAGTCAACGAGATCATCACCACGCTGATGATGAACTTCATCGGCATCAACCTGGCGAACATCCTCGTCAAGGGGCCGTTCCTGACGGACGCCCCGGGCGTGCCGCGCACCGACATCCTGCCGCTCGCCGAGCGCCTGCCGGTCCTGTTCGACACCCGGATCCACATCGGGATCCTGATCGCGGCGGCCACGATCCTCCTGGTCCATCTGGTGATGACCCGCACGCCGCTCGGGCTCCGCCTGCGCGTGCTGGGCGCCAACCCCCGCGCGGCCGTGCACTTCGGCCTGCGCACCAAGCGGCTGACGCTGGTCGCCTTCATGGTCAGCGGCGCGCTGATCGGCATGAGCGGCGCGGTGTCGATGCTGGGCGACTGGGGCTCCTTCCGCGCCGACTGGAACCCGGGCTACGGCTTCCTCGTCGTGCCGCTGGTGTTCCTCGCCCGCCTGAACGCGCTGGCCACCGTGGCCTTCGTCGCGCTGTTCGCGGTCATCCAGATCGGCGGCGAGTACGCCACCCGCGAGGCCGACCTGCCCAACGACTTCGTGCTCGTGCTCGTCGGGCTGATCCTCTTCTTCATGGCGATCACCGAGTTCATGCGGGTGCGCCGCGAGCGGCGCCTCGCGTTCGTGACCGCGGGCCTGGCCAGCCGCCTGCGGCGTGGAGGCGACGATGGATAGCAGCGCACTGCTCACCGAGGCGTTCTTCGCCGCGCTCATCTCGGGCGCGCTGCTGGCCGCGCTCCCGATCCTGTTCGCCAGCCTGGGCGAGGCGATCTCCGAGCAGGCGGGCGTGCTGAACGTCGGCCTCGAGGGGATGATGCTGTTCGGGGCCTACGCGGGCTTCAACGGCGCGCTCTACCTGCACTCGTCGTGGCTCGGCCTGCTGGCCGGCATCGGCGGCGGCGTGCTCGCCTCGCTGACGATGGTCGTGCTCTGCGTCCGCATGCGGCTCGACCAGATCGTCGTCGGCGTGGCGCTGTTCCTCTTCGCCGAGGGCGTCACGAGCCTCCTGCACGGCGCGCAGTTCGGCGAGAGCTACCCGCGCCTGGAGAAGCCCTCCGAGCTGGCCATCCCGCTGCTCTCCGACCTCCCCGCGGTGGGCGAGAGCCTGTTCAGCGTGCATCCGATCGTCTACATCGGCTTCGCGCTCGTCTTCCTGGTGAGCTGGATGCTGCGCCGGACGTCCACCGGACTGAACGTGCGGGCCGCCGGCGAGACGCCCGCGGCGCTCGACGCCGCCGGCGTGAGCGTCGTCCGCACGCGCACCTGGGCCGTCCTCGCCTGCGGCGCCCTCGCCGGGCTCGGCGGCGGCTACCTGGCGATCATCGCCGCCGGCAGCTTCACCCCGTTCATGACGCAGGGCGCCGGCTTCATGGCGATCGTCATCGCCATGCTCACGCGCGGCAAGGTCCTGTGGACGATCGTCGGGTCGCTGCTCTTCGGCGTCTCCCTCACGATCGCCACGGCCCTCCAGCTCGCCGGGATCACGATCCCCACCGACTGGGTCCAGATGCTGCCGTTCGTGACGGTGATCCTGGTCCTCATCCTGTTCGCGCGGCGCTCCTACCTCCCCTCCGCGCTCGCGCTCCCCTACGTGCGAGGAGAACGCTGACAATGGAGATCGCCAACACGTTCGCCGTGCAGGCGCCGGCCGCCGAGGTCTACGACGCGCTCGTCGACCTCGAGCGGGTCGGCCCGTGCATCCCGGGCGCGACGGTCGGGCCCGCGGGCGACGACGGCGCCCACTCCGTGGAGATCGCGGTCAAGGTCGGGCCGATGCGGATGACGTATCGCGGGACCGTGCGGATCATGGAGCGCGACGATGCCGCCCGCCATGCGCTGCTGGAGGCCGACGTCAAGGAGGCGCGCGGCCAGGGCACCGCCCGCGCCCGGATGTCGATGGACGTCTCGGAGGACGGCGGCGCCGCGAGCGTCGCGTCGGTCACCGAGGTCGAGATGACCGGCCGGGCCGCGCAGATGGGCAAGGGGATCATCGAGGACGTCGCCAAGCGCCTCGTCGCCGACATGGCGGGGCGGCTGAGCGCGATGCTCGCGGCGACGCCCGCCCCAGAGGCCGGCGCCGTCGCGGCCGCGGCTCCCCGCCCCGCGCCCGCCCCCGCACCGCCCGTCAACGGCATCGGACTGGCCTGGCGCGCGCTCTGGGACCGCGTCCGCCGCATCTTCGCCCGCCGGTAGCGCCGATACTGAGGAGCAACACGAGAATGGACGCACCCGACTTCACCCTGACCGCCGGGCCGACGATGGCCTCCACGCGCGTGCGCCAGGCACTGGGCTCGCCGGTGATCTTCGACTACGACCCGGTCTTCCTCGAGCGCTTCCGCGACCTGGAGCGTCGCGTCGCGGAGCTGCTCGGCACGCGCAACGACGTCGTGATGATGCAGGGCGAGGCCGTGCTCGGGCTCGAGGCCGCCGCACGTGGCCTGGTGCGCCCGGGGATGCGCTGCCTCAACCTCGTCTCGGGCGTCTACGCCATGTGGTTCGGCGACTGGCTGCGGGCGTTCGGCGGCGACGTCGTCGAGCACACGGTCGCGTTCGACGAGGCGATCGACCCCGCGGACGTCGAGCGGCTGCTCTCCGAGCACGGCGACGTCGAGCTCGTGGCGATGGTCCACTCCGAGACGCCCTCGGGGATCGAGAACCCGCTGCGCGAGATCGGCCCGATCGTCCACCGCCACGGGGCGCTGCTGCTCGCCGACGTCGTCTCGGCCGTCGGCGGGACCGACGTACGCGTCGACGAGTGGCACGTCGACCTCTGCGTGGCCGGCCCTCAGAAGTGCCTGGCCGGACCGCCCGGGATGTCGCTCGTCGCCGTCGGCGAGCGGGCGTGGGCGGCGATCGAGGCCAACCCGCAGGCTCCCCGCGGCTCGTTCCTCTCGCTGCTGGACTGGAAGGCGAAGTGGATCGACGGCGGTCGCACCGCGTTCCCGTACACGCCTTCCGTGGCCGACGTCAACGGCGTCCACGCGGCCGTCTGCGAGGTCATGGAAGAGGGCCTGGACGCGGCGATCGCCCGCCACGCGCTCGCCGCCCGCGCCACGCGCGCGGGCGTCAGGGGCCTCGGGCTGGAGCTGTGGGCCAAGCGCGAGCAGGACGCGGCGAACTGCGTCACCGCCGTGCGCTGCCCGGAGGGCGTGGCCGTCGCGGACGTGCTGGCGCACGTGCGCGAGCGCTACGGCGTGATGCTGTCCGCCGGCTACGGACCGCTGGCGACCAAGCTGTTCCGCCTCGGTCACATGGGTCCCGCCGCCCGCTCGCTGTTCCCGGTGGTCGCGGTCGGCGCGCTCGGCCGCGGACTCGCCGACCTGGGCGTCGCGGTGCGGATCGGAGACGGCGCCGAGGCGGTGCTCGACGCGCTCTCCACGGCCGCG
>JANJUA010000191.1 GCA_024710825.1 Solirubrobacteraceae bacterium | reverse complement strand
GCCCCCGCCGGGCGCCTCTACCCCGCCCGCGCCCCGCGCCGTTAGCGCTGCTTATGTTCGCGCCGCGGCGGGGGGTCGTTGTCGTGTTTGCGTCGAATACCGACGCAACCTCGACAGTCACCGTCGCGGCGGTCGCGCGCTCCGGCCGCTTGCCGCGCCTACAGCCCCCGCGCCCGGCGCTCGAGCGCCTCGGGGTCGAGCAGCGTCGTCCGGCCCCGCGTCAGCGCCACGGTCCCCAGCTCCTGCTCCTCGCGCAGCACCCGGTTGACCGTCGCCCGCGACGTGCCCGCCAGGCTCGCCAGCTCCTCCTGCGTCAGCGGCACCACCGCACCCGGCTCCACGGCCCCGTAGACGGCCACGGCGTGCAGGAGCCTGCGGCGCACGCGAGTGTCGACCGGCAGGTAGAGCGCCTCGACGAGCTGCTCCGACAGCCCGCGCACCCGGCCCGCCAGCAGCGACGCGACGAACCCGTCGATCTCGGGGCGCTGCGCACGCAGCCTTCCGAAGTCGATCTCGTGCACCGACAGCGTCTCGCCCTCCTCCAGCGCGGCGACCGTCGCGCTGCGCGGCGCACCGGGGCTCAACAGCGCCAGCTCGCCGAACGCATCGCCGGGGCCGAGGATGTTGATGGTCGCGGTCGCGCGGTACTCGGTCGTGATCCGCACGGCGAAGTGCCCGGAGCGGACCAGATGCAGCGTGTCCGCCGGGTCGCCGGCGTGGAAGACGACCTCGCCGGGCGAGAACCGCCGCCGCCGCGCCCGCGACAGCAGCTCCTCGAGCTCGCGGGGCTCTGCGCCGAGCAGCAGCGCGAAGTCGTTGCGCGCGGTGACGTCCGCCATCCGCGGCGAACCTATCGCGCGCACCGGCATGGCGAAAGCCCCGCGACGCGGGGCTCTCGGAGCCGGTCGCGCTCAGCCGGTCATGAACAGGCAGCCGAACGCCCGTCCGGCGTCGAGGATGCCCTCGACGACCGCGTTGGCGTCGTATGGCGTCTCCCTGTCCTCCAGCACGTCCTGCTCGAGCTGGTCGACGACGGCGTTGGCGGCCGCCGCGAACGACCGGCACGCGGAGCCGGGCGCGATCCCGTTCGGGTAGCCGCTGTAGCGCGCGGACACGCCGGACGGCGGCGTGTGCGCGACGGCGACCGGGGCCCGTTCGGCGCGCAGGCGCTGAGTGGGCTTGGCCGAGGCGACCTCGGCGGCCGCGGACGCGGTGACGGCGGCGATGGCGAGGGCGGTGAGGCAGCGGGTGGCGCGAGCGATCATCGGAGGCTCCTGGGGTGTGATGGCGACGATGCGACCGACGCTACGCACGGTCGCCGCCTGCGTCCGTCGCCTCGCGAACGCCCGGAACTCGTGTTGCCGACACGCCCTCGGGGCGGATACGGTGCGCTCGATGCCGACGTTCCCGCCGATCGGCGACTACGCCTTCCTGTCGGACTGCGAGACGAACGCGCTCGTCGCACCGAGCGGCGCGGTCGAGTGGCTCTGCCTGCCGCGGCCCGACGCACCGAGCGTCTTCGGCGCGATCCTCGACCGGTCGGCCGGCACCTTCCGTCTCGGCCCGGAGGAGGCGATCGTGCCGAGCCAGCGCCGCTACCTGCCCGGGAGCCTCGTGCTGGAGACGACGTGGCACACGCCGACCGGCTGGCTGGTCGTGCACGACTGCCTGGTCATGGCGCCGTGGCGCGACGGCCCCCGTGCGCCGCGCTACCGCCGCGCGCCCGCCGACGTCACCGGCCAGGCGGTGCTCCTGCGGACCGCGACCTGCGTCGACGGCGACGTGAACCTGCTCGTCAACTGCCTGCCGTTGTTCGACTACGGGCGCGAGGTCGCCGCCTGGGGCTACGACGGCGACGGCTACGGCGCGGCGACGACGCGCTCGGAGGCGCTCGACCTCGAGCTGCGGCTGACGACCAACCTCCGGCTGGGGCTGACCGGCGCCCGGGCCTACGCCCGCACCACCCTCGCCGCGGGGGAGGGCGCGTTCGTCGCCCTCACCTGGCGCGAACGCGCCCCCACCGAGCTGGAGGACGCCTACCGGCTGGGGGACGCCACGGCGCGCCACTGGCGCCGCTGGCTGAAGGGCGGCACCTTCCCCGACCATCCGTGGCGCGCGCATCTCGAGCGCAGCGCGCTCACGCTGAAGGGCCTGAGCTACGCGCCCACGGGGGCGGTGCTGGCCGCCGCGACGACGTCGCTGCCCGAGACGCCCGGCGGGGAGCGCAACTGGGACTACCGCTTCACCTGGATCCGCGACGCCTCGTTCCTGCTGTGGGGCCTGCAGACCCTGGGCTTCGAGTGGGAGGCCTACGAGTTCTTCGCGTTCATGATCGAGGCCATCGGAGGCGGCGACGGGCTGCAGATCATGTACGGGATCGGCGGCGAGACCGACCTCACGGAGCACACGCTCGACCACCTCTCCGGCTACGGCGGCGCGCGACCCGTCCGCACCGGCAACGGCGCCTTCGACCAGCGCCAGCACGACGTCTGGGGGATGCTGCTCGACTCGGTCGCCATCCACGCCCGCGACCGGATCGCCCAGCAGCTCCCGCAGCCGACGTGGGAGCGGCTCTCGAGCCTGGTCGAGGAGGCGATCGCGCACTGGCGCGAGCCGGACCGGGGGATCTGGGAGGTGCGCGGCGAGCCGCGCCACTTCACCGCGTCGAAGGTGCTGTGCTGGGTCGCGCTCGACCGGGGCGCGCGCCTGGCCTCCGACCGCGGCGACGCCGCGCGGGCCGAGCGCTGGCGGGCCGCGGCCGACGAGATCCACGCCGACGTCTGCGCCAACGGCCTCGACGGCCGCGGGGTCTTCGTCGCCCACTACGAGACGGAGGCGCTCGACGCCTCGCTGCTGCTCGTGCCGCTGATGGGCTTCCTCCCGCCGGACGACCCGCGCGTGCGGGCGACCGTGCTCGCGATCGCCGACGAGCTCACGGTTGACGGCCTGGTGCTGCGCTATCGCGTCGAGCACACCGACGACGGGCTGGAGGGCGAGGAGGGCACCTTCACGATCTGCTCGTTCTGGCTCGTGAGCGCGCTGGCGCAGATCGGCGAGCTCGAGCGCGCGCGGGCGCTGTGCGAGAAGCTGCTCGCGTTCGCCAGCCCGCTCGGCCTCTACGCCGAGGAGATCGACGCGGCCAGCGGCCGCCACCTCGGCAACTTCCCGCAGGCGTTCACGCACCTGTCGCTCATCAACGCGGTGACGAGCGTCATCGACGCCGACGAGGCGTCCGGCGCCGGCCCCCGGTCGACGCAGCGGTAGCGCCGGCTCTCGCCGGGCTCGAGCGAGGCGGTCGTCGGACGACCCACCTCGTGGAAGGGCGCGGTAGCCTCGCCGGATGGCCACACGGGTGGTGCGCGCCGAGCGGTTCCCCGACCTGACGGACGAGGTCCTGTTCCCGCGGCTGTCGGAGCGGAAGCTGGAGTGGCTTGCCGAGCGCGGCGAGCGGCGCGCGTTCGAGCCGGGCGAGATCCTCTACGAGCACGCGGTCCGCGACGCGCCGTTCTATGTGCTGGAGCGCGGCCTCGTCGAGTTCGTCGACCGCAAGCCGGGCAAGGACGTCTACGTGGCGCAGGCCGACGGCGGGACGTTCATCGGCGACATCGCGGCATTCACCGGCGAGCCGACGGTCAGCGCGTGCGTCGCGGTCGAGCCGACCGACGTGATCGCCTTCGACCAGGCCGGGCTGCGCGAGATGGTCGCCCGCTGGCCGGAGCTCGGCGAGCACATCTTCCGCACGCTGTTGGCGCGCCGGGCCTGGCACGTGGAGGAGGGTCACGGGATCATGCGCCTCATCGCGCCGCGCAACTCGCGGCGAGCTTTCGAGGTGCGCGACCTGCTCGAGCGCAACCTGCTCCCGGTGCGCTGGTACGACGTCGACGCGGACGCCGAGAGCGCGGACCTGCTGCGGTGGCTCGGCATCCCGCGGGAGGAGACGCCGGTGCTCGTCCACGCGGCCGACGTGCTGCGCAATCCGTCGGCCGCGCAGGTCGCCCGTTCGCTCGGCCTTCGCGCGGAGGTGGAGGGCGAGCGCTTCGACCTCGTCGTGCTCGGCGGGGGCCCGGCGGGGCTGGCGGCCGCGGTGTACGGCGGCTCGGAGGGGCTGCGGACGTTCGTGGCCGAGGCGTGGGCGCCGGGCGGTCAGGCGGGCACCAGCACGAGGATCGAGAACTACCTGGGCTTCCCCAGCGGGATCTCCGGCGCCGAGCTGACCCGCAAGGCGACCCTGCAGGCACGGCGCTTCGACGCGGTGCTGTCGAGCTTCCACCGCGTGGTCGAGCTCGCCGACGGACCTGAGGGGCTCGTCCGCGTCGACCTCGACGACGGCCAGCACGTCCTCGCCCGCTCGGTCGTCATGGCGACGGGCGCGCGCTGGCGCGAGCTGCGGGCCACCGGCGTCGAGCGGTTCCGCGGGGCGGGCGTCTACCACGCGACCATGCCGGGTGAGGCCGAGCGCTGCCGCGACGAGGACGTGATCGTCGTCGGCGGGGGCAACTCGGCCGGACAGGCGGCGATGCACCTCGCGACGAGGGCGCGCAGCGTGCGGATCGTCGTGCGCGGCACGGCCCTGGCGTCGACGATGTCGCGCTACCTCGTCGACCGCATCGAGCGGGCGCCGCGGGTGGAGGTCATGACCGAGACGGAGGTGGTGGCGGTCGACGGCCGCGCGCTGGTGGAGACGGTGACGCTGCGCGACGGGCGCGACGGCAGCCTCCGGCAGGTGTCCGCCTCGGCCGTCTTCGTGATGATCGGCGCCGAGCCGTGCACCGAGGCGGCGCTCGGGATGCTCCGGGTCGACGACGCCGGCTACCTGCTCTGCGGGCCCGGCGCGGCCTCCTGCGACGGCCACCTGCGCTGGCCGCTGCGCGATCGCGAGCCGCACCTGCTGGAGACGGTCCGCCCGGGCGTCTTCGCCGCCGGCGACGTGCGCTCCGGGGCGAGCAAGCGCGTGGCGGGCGCGGTCGGCGACGGGGCGATGGTCGTGCGCTTCGTCCACGCCGTCCTCGACGGCGCGTAGCGCCGGCGCCGCACGCCGACGCGATCGGCGCCTACTGCCGCAGCGCGCGGGCGATCGTCGCGGCGTAGATGCGGT